>DATECD010000019.1:0-2043 GCA_035287065.1 Chlamydiales bacterium
CGGCTGTAAGCACTAAGGGAAAAGTATTTATTGAAGGTGCAGAACAGGCCCACATGATCTCTTTTTTGAATCGCCTGCGCGCCATTGGCGGAGGCTTTGCAGTAAAAAAGGGGGGGATGGAATTTTTCTATCAAGGGGAATTAAAAGGGGGGCTCCATCTTGAGACAGATGTGCACCCGGGATTTATGACCGATTGGCAGCAACCCTTTGTTGTTCTTCTCACTCAAGCGCAAGGGATCTCTATCGTACATGAGACAGTTTATGAAAATCGTTTTGGCTACACTCAAGTATTGAAAGAGATGGGGGCGGATATCGAGCTTTTTTCAGAGTGTCTTGGAGGAAAAGAGTGTAGATTTTCTCATAAAAACCACCAACATAGCTTAGCTGTTCGAGGGCCTACTTCACTAAAGTCCAAAGAGATCTGGATCCCCGATTTAAGGGCTGGTTTTGCCTACGTGATGGCAGCGCTTCTTGCTCCAGATGTGAGTACAATAGGGAATGTGGAGTTTTTAGACCGGGGATATGAGGACTTAGTGGGGAAGCTAAATCTTCTTGGAGCTGAGATTTCTAAAGAGGCCCCATTGACGACTGCTCCTGCTGCAGTCTAGAATACTTCTCCTATGACTCTTCCTCTATGGCGAAAGGTGCAAAGATCTTCTTTTACAAGAATTGAGCCTCTTTGCGATTTTTTAGAACTCTCCCCCTTTTTAAAGGAAAAACTTCTGACAACTCCCAAATTCCCACTCAACCTCCCTTACCGTCTTGCTGAAAAAATTAAAAAAAACTCTTTAGAAGATCCGATCTTACGTCAGTTCGTCCCGACTCAAGAAGAGACGGTGAGAAAAGAGGGGTTTTTATTTGATCCTGTTCAAGATGAAAGATTTCGGAAAACAAAAAAAATTCTCCATAAGTATCAAGGGCGAGCTTTGATTCTTGTGTCAAGCGCATGTGCCATGCATTGTAGATTTTGTTTTCGGCAGAATTTCCCCTATGAGGTAGAGGATGGGGGGTTTGATGAGGAGTTAGCCTATCTTGCTTCTGATTCCACCATTTCTGAAGTGATTTTAAGTGGGGGCGATCCCCTTTCTTTAAGCGATGAAAGACTGATGGCGCTATTTCAAGGAATAGAAAAGATCCCCCATATCAAACGGATCCGATTTCATAGCCGTTTTCCCATTGGGATCCCTGAAAGAATCGATGACTCTTTTCTTCAGATTTTACAGAGTGTAAAACAGCAAGTCTTTTTTATGATTCACTGTAACCACCCTAAAGAACTAGATGCTGACGTACTTGCCTCATTGCAGCGCCTGATTCGAATCCAAGTTCCTGTTTTAAGTCAGTCGGTTCTTTTAAAAGGGGTCAATGATGACTTTGAAGTTCTTATCTCCCTTTTTGAAACGCTAATCAATGCAGGTGTGATTCCTTATTACTTGCATGAGATGGATCCTGTAGAAGGGGGCGCTCATTTTACAGCGGAAGAAACAAAGGGACAAGAGCTGATCCGCGGTTTACTCAAAAAGCTTCCTGGCTATAGCGTTCCACGTCTTGTCCGCGAAGAGCCCGGCATGCCCAGCAAAACCGTGAGAATGTAAAGCCGCTTTACATTCTCTCTACTGTTTGTAGGCCTAGGATCTCTAATCCCTGCTTTAGAAGGCGCGATGTGAGGTCGCAAAGGGCAAGGCGGCTTTTTTCTTCTTGGGAGCCGACGACTTGGCAGTCGCGGAAGAAGAGATTGAATTTCTCTGCTAGTTCATAGAGGTATTCAGTTAGTTTATGGGGATAAAGGTCGCGGACAATGGTTTCTACAACTTCTCCAAAACGGCGGATGTGAAGAGCAAGAGTGACTTCAGCTGGATGTTGTAAAAGGATGGGATGGAGCACGCGCTCATTGAGAGGAAGCCCAGCTTTTTTCTTGATGCCGTTGATTCGGACGTATGCATAGAGAAGAAAGACCGCTGTATTGCCTTCAAAGCGGAGCATCCGGTCATAGCTGAACGTGTAGTCTTTGGTTCTGCAGGAAGAAAGATCTGAATATTTAACAGC
>DATECD010000020.1:0-6686 GCA_035287065.1 Chlamydiales bacterium
CTCCGGATGGATCACCCGGATCGCAATATCTGGGATCAGTTGACCCACACCTATGTGGGGAAGACCTGGCCTTGTTAACGTGAGAATTGGAGCGCACTCTGTAATTCAGTAACCTTCGATGATCTTTGCGCTTGTCTTTACATTGGTCTTTAACTGTTCCACGCGTTCGATCAACTCGCGAGGCGTTTTTTCCGCTCCACAGATGAAATAGCGCACAGTCCGAAATTGGGTCTCTTTTGCAACAGCAAAAACCGCCTTTAAAAAACTCGGCGGCGCGCAAAAAAGAGTGATCTCCCATCTCTCAATTCCTTCAGCAAGGGCAACTGCATCTGTCGGATCGGGATAAAAGGCAACTCGAAGTCCTCCACAAAGGGGAAAAAGTCCACATACAGAAAATCCAAAGGAATGAAATGGGGGTAAGATGCCATAAAGCACATCTTGCGCATCCATTGCCAAACACTGCATAGCAGAACGTTGATTCGTCAAGATATTGCGATGAGAAAGAGGGACTCCTTTTGGATTTGCCTCCGTCCCACTTGTGAAAAGGATCACCGCCGTCTCCTCTCCACTCATTTGATTGAGGCCTAACGTCCGCAAAGTGGCAGGAACAGACAAAAAGGAAAAAGCTGCCCCTTTCAATTTCTGTCCGATGGAGATTTTTGGACGAATATCTTCAAGGAGCTCTAATCGATCGGCAACACCACCGAGATCGACATAGGAAAGGCGATCTAAAAAGCGCCAAGAAGAGATCACCCGTTTCACATCTGCCGCTTTTAACATCTCATCGAGATAACGGGATCCCAAAGTCCAATTGAGCATTACAGGCACTTTGCCCGCAAAAAGAATAGCCAAAATAACGATGTACGTTGCTGCAAGAGCAGGAAGCATCACCCAAATATGAGTCTCTGGACATTTGCGGAAATAAAGGCTCAAAACTAAAGCAGCCCTTTTCATCTTCCGATAGCTCATCGCATTCACTAAGTCATCGCCACAAGCAATGTGTTTTCCCATACGAAGACAGGAATTTAAAAAGGCCTCAGGAAGGGTCTTCCCTTCAGGAGCAAAAGGAGCAAGGCGACCTGCTGTTTCATTTTCTGGCCACCTTGCTTTTCCCATCTGTCGAAGGGGTCTTTCAGAAAGACGACACCCTTCAGCAATCTCTAAAACGCTTTGAACAGTTTCCAAATCTTCAGGATGAATTTCTTCTGCCTGGTAAGTCTTCAAAAGGAAAGCGCCAAGCTCTGCAAGATTCAAAGAATCCATTCCTAAATCGGTCGCAAGATGCATTTCTGGAGCAATCGATATCTCAGGACTTCTCAAAATCTTCCGGATCTCTCCGTAAATCTTCGTCCGCGTCTCCTCAGAGATCTCTCCTTGCCCGAAAGCTTTTTTCGTTTTTGGCTGAAAAAGGGTTGGAACTTCTTTTTTCCAAAAAGAATAAGAGACTAAAGTCGCAGGTTCTACATCGACGAGTTTCCTCTCTTTTGTGTGGTAACGATTGAACCAATTTTCCAAATAGCGGTTGAAAGTAAGTCGCCCCGCTTTTTTGGGAAAATCGGAGGGCTCTTGACAAATTTCAATTTCAACAGACCTTCGAGGCGTAAAGAAGATCCCATTTTTCAGAAGGACTTTTACTCCATGAAGCAATGTAGAGGGAAGCTCTGGCGATCTTCCAAGAAGCGCTCGCGAAAAACTACTTCCCCAAAGTCCTGTCGTCCGAATCAATACAATCTGCAACTCAGGGCATTGCTGTAACAAAGAGTGCGCTCCTGATGCCCCTCCTAAAACTTCTCTTCCCGAACTCTTCAACTTACCAGAAGGGTAAAGGATAAAGTTCTCCCCTCTCTTCAACCCCTCAGCAATTGCCTGAAGAGCCTGCTCTGCCTTTTTTACTTTCAGAGGATTGACAGAGCTATCAAAGCTTGGAACTGCAATTGCTTTCACAAGACGCATGAGCGGCTTCAAGAGAGACAATCGGAAGATATACTCTACAACAACAGGGCGCATTCGATAGCGCGGCCAAAGGAGCAGGAAAAGGAACAAAGGATCCATGTGAGCAGGGTGATTTGGAAGAAAAAGGATTCCCCCCTGCTGAGAAAGCTTTTGCAAAACACTTAAACCCTTCACCCGTATTCTATAGCGCAAAGACAAGAAGAGAAGGATACATTTTGCTAAAAGATTCCAAAAAAATGACGACATGAGCCAGATTCTAACGTGTAGACAATTTTGGGAAAAGCAGATATATGTGAGATTGTTTTTCAAACAAGGAGATCTCCTTATGGTTCGGAAGATAGGCGAAGGCTCAAATCAAGTTTCACAACCCACAAATACTTCAAGGGAGCAAATAAACACAGCAGACCGTGTAAATGATCCTAAAAGAACTGCAATGAAGACAATCGAACAAACATCGAAAATGCCTTCCCGTCCTTATCAGATCACAACAAAACTGCCCCAAGGAGCTTCGGCGGTCAATGACGTTGCAAAAAAACAGTTTAAAAAATAGATCTTACTGATAGTTAATAGCTTACAAATTTAAAAAGGAGAGAATGTAAGGCATTACGCAAAAATCGCCTGACATTCTTATCCTATCCCACTCTTTATCATATAGATACGTTCTTTTGCTACAATCACCTCAAAAAAACCCGAAAACATAATATAATTAATTGAAAATTATAATATAATTGTCTATAATAAACATATTAAATTAATAACGAGAGTTTAATATGTCGATACAACCAATGCTGTACGCAAACAAAGTGGCTTTAACAGAAAAGCACATCGCTAAAATTAAGGAAGCATTTTCCAATCCTAATGCAAGGTGTGACGATGCCGCACGTAAAGCCTTCAGGATCATTGAAGAGACAAATAGACTAGGCGAGCCTTCTCTTACAAATGCAGCTGCCGACGCAGCTGCGACTGCATGTACTTATAAAGGTTGCGATTATGCAACTTTATTTAAAATGTATAAGCTTTTTCCTCGCAGTGAGAAATAAATACAAAAAATTTTATTTTTAATATGAACATATAACATAATTTACATTAAACAAAAAAAACTAAAAGGAATTTTTATGCCATCATCATCAACTTCCAAAAGTGATTCGCCTCGCTTTGCATCGTCTTCAGGGCCGTATATGTTTACCACAAAAGGACCGGACTATCGGAACAGACTGAGTGACAAAACCATAACGAACATAGCATTAGGGGCCTTGATCATATTCGTAGCTTACAGGTTCTATTGTATGGCTAATTACGATTCTCATAACAATATATAATCTCGGCTTTGTACATCCGTGCGAGACCGATACCGTTACCGAACCGAGATCTGATTTCCGAATAGTTTGCATTTTTTAAGGAAGGGGTTATTTTTACCTTCCTGGAAATTAAAATCGGAGAACGGTTCTCGGGTCGGTAACGGTATCGGTCTCGGTATCGGTCACGCACGGAATTTTGATCATCTCACAACTCCTCACGAGGGATAAAGGGTAGGTCGTATTCGATGTGGGGAGAGAGATTAGCGATCTGATACAGGGGAGAAATATCGATTTTCTTCCCCTCTTCAAAAAAGTTGAGAAGTTCGTCTACTGTGTACGCATTCATGTGGGGATTTCCCGTTCTACCCACCACGTTCAAGGGAATATTCACAACTTTTGCGTGTTCAAAATAGAGTCCAAGTGCCTTTTCTGGACAGGGACGTTTAGCCCAAGCAAATTCTAAACTATTTGGCGTCTTATAACGGATCTTTTCAAAGTTCTTTTTTACGTCCTTTTTTCTATAGATTGTCATATCGAGCGTGTGGGGAAAATCCCAATCTGTGCACCCCTGTTTTAGATTCCAACTATATACCTCTTCTCCCAGGTAAACGCTTGGGGGCACTTCTTGCTCTTTTCCCCCTTGGTAGGAATAGCAGATCTCTTTTCCAAGACGAAGATAAAAGCCATAAGCAGATGTCTCTTCCATCTTCTCTGCACATTTCTTTAAATCGACAAAGTCTGTGACAATCTGATCATCGACACCAAATGCGATGTAGGGAGAAGAGGAGGAAAATAGTGTCTTGAGAAGAAGCGATTTAAAATCATGTTTCGGGTCTTGAGATTGATAGATGAACTGAACGTGGGGAAATGCCTTTTCGACAACGCTGTATCCTTTGCGGAATCTTTCTCCATCTGCTCGGCAGAGAACAGAAAGTTTCTCATAACCTGTGAAATATCGACTCATCGATTCTAAACAAGCGTAGAGCTGCAAAGGGCGATTGTATGTGAAGATCAAAAAATCAACACCTGTTGGGATCTCTACCTTTTCTGGAAGGGTCTGAAGAGCTTCATACACTTGAGAAGGAGCTGTTTTTTTCGCAAAGTAAGAATTCCCAATAAAAAAAAGGGGCTCATCGATCAGACCGCGATGCCCTTTACACATCTGAATTAAAGGAGAAAAATAGCACCCTTTTTCTTCTAGAAAACGTCCTTCCTGGACTAAATCTCCTAGGGGAATTTGATGGAAAAGAGATGCATAAAAAGTAACTGGAGTAGAAGAGATAAGATCTTTAGAAATCCTCCGAAATAAGCGTTGCACTTCATAACTTGGAATGAGGACTGGGTGGGAAAGAGAGAGCCAGATGTTTGGATCCTGATAGAAAAGATTTAGCCTTTGCAAAACAGCTGGGTGACCCAACCGATTTTTTGCCTCTAATGGAACGACAATCTCAGGCCCTTTTAGCTTGCGCGTTACAAAATAGAGAGCTCCAGTTAATCCAACTGTCTCTTCTGATCGGAGAAGAACAATCCGATCCTGAAGTTCTTTTTCTTCACAAAACGCTTTTACCAGCTGAAATGTCTCTTCTGATGCGCCATCTTCAAAGAAAAAAATGCGAAAGGACCCATACTGCTGATCCAAAATAGATTGCAGAGAAAAAAGGGCATCTTCTCCCGCATCATGTGAATAGAGGACAATCGCAAATTCTTTTTCCGATGACGCTTCTTTCGGGATCAAGAGTAAAGGTTCCCCTCTTCCCACCCAAAATCCTAAAAATCCTGCAGCAAAAATCAAAAGAAGGAAGAAAAAAGGTCTACCCATGCAAATCTTTATGCCCGATTTAGGATCATTTCAGCTACTTTTTTTGCGAAAAAAACGTGATAAAGAAGCCCTCTAGACCCAAGACCAGTGAAGACAATTGCCTGTGGAGAGATCTTTTCTATAATCGGTGTATGAAAATGGGGGTGAGAAACCCGCACGCCAGCTAACACCTCTATGACCTCAAACTGTAGAGCTTCTTTATAAAAAGAGGAGACTTGTTGCAAAAGTTGCAGGGCAACTTCAGGATCTGGCTCAAGATGGGTAAACTTCCTTTCGTAAGTCGACCCCACCAATACAAGGTGAGGATCTTCTGTCGGTGCAATATGGCCATTGGAGGCAAGCGCAAAAGGGATTGTTTCTTTTACTCTACATAAAAGGGCTTGCCCCTTCGTTTTACTACTTTTAAGTCCCTTACATTCTAATATCTTTTCCGTTTCAAAACCTGTAGTCAAAACAACCTGATCAAAGGCTTGAAGATCAAAAAGAGAAAAGATCTCCATCCGCTGAAACTTTGCCCCCGCAGCCTCTGCAAGTTCCCAAAGGCCGTCTAGATACGATCTCATAAATACGACAGATCCATCGGGGATCCAAAGTCCTGAACCATATATCGAATGTGACTCCATCCAATCGACAAGGCCGGTTTCATCTCTTTTTTGAAAATCATTTCTTTGCTCTTCAGTGACTGCTGGGCGAAAAATCCCACAGCGGGTGTGAATTTTTCTCTTCAGCTTCTCTTCTACTTCTTGTAAGAAGCTTAAAGTCTCTACAAAAGCCTCTTTTCCATACCGGGACAAAGCGGCATGCTTTCCAGGAAAAGGGTGAAGAAGACCGGTCGACACTCCTGAAGCCCCTTTCCCGATCCCTTTTGCATCGAAAAGGACAACTTCTACCCCCGCAACCTTTGAAAGAATGGAACAAAGAGCAAGACCTGCAAGGCCTGCCCCCACAATTGCAATGCGCATTACCTATTATTCCTCAGCTATGCGCAAAAGTTGCAGACATTCTGCAGAAAAATTGAAAAAGAAAATAAGGGGAATGCTCAAAAAAACGGCAAAAGGGATCATGATGAAAAATCCTTCTAACACATGAAGGAGCGTTCCCTCTTCAACATATGCCCCCATGCTCCAAGAGGCTGCAAGCCAAAGAATCCCTCCAATCAAAGCCATCGGCAAAAGCCCAATCAGAAAAAGAGAAAAACTAGAAAAAGGGCGCTCTTTGAAAAGTTCACCCATCTTTTGCACGAAAATTTTCCTTGAGACCTTTTGCAAAGCGACAAGGGGGGAAAAAAAGAATAAAAGGAATAGACACCCGAGCAAAAGGAGAAAAGAGAGAGTCAAAAGGAGGAAAGGGACAAACGAGAGAAGAACGCCAAAAAGCTTGCCGATCACAGGAAGGCCGAGTAAGAGGAAAAAAAGTCCTAACAGGAGTCCAATGAGCAAATAGGCAAAAAGAGGGAAGAGGGCAAGATACGATGTAGGCAAAATGAGCTCTGAAGAACTCTCAACTAACTCTTTCCACGATAAAGGGATCTTCTTTGCCTCATGATGGTGCAGGCGGATCAAACAGATTCCGAGGGGAGCTAAAATGGGGAAAGAGAGGAAAAAAGGGAGTAAAGT
>DATECD010000021.1:0-4953 GCA_035287065.1 Chlamydiales bacterium
CCAAAGATGCCCTCCTTTTCTTTCGGTTAGGCGATTTCTATGAGGCTTTTTGCAAAGACGCTGAGATCATTGCAAAAGAGGTCAACCTCACATTGACTGCAAGGCAAGGCACGCCCATGTGCGGTGTCCCTTTTCATACAGCAGAAACCTACATCGATCGCCTTTTGGCTAAAGGCTATCGAGTCGCTGTCGCAGAACAGGTAGAAGATCCTAAAAATACAAAAGGACTTGTCCGCCGCGAAGTCGTCCGCATTGTCACGCCAGGAACAACCCTTTCTTCTACTTTAGTCTCTGAGAAAAAAAATAATTTCTTCGCCTCCGTTGTCAAAGTAGGAGATCTTCTCGGTTTCAGTTTTTTGGATGTGACAACCGGAGAATTTTTCGCAGCTGAATTTGAAGAAATTGCGCAACTAGAAGATGCCCTTCACCGAATCCGCCCTGCAGAAATCTTAGTAGAAAAGGGATTTTTAACCTCTTATCCCCAGTTTTTAAAAAAACTCTCTTTTTCTTTCCCCTTCCTTCTCAATGAAAAAGAGGAATGCAATCCAAAAATTGCCCATGACGCGCTCGTCTTCCATTTAGATACCTCTCAAATTCGAGGAAGAAAAGGGGCTGTAGGGGCGGCAGGAATCCTCCTTCTCTATTTAAAAGAAGACTTAAGTCTTACTCTTGAGCAGGTTCGCTCGATCGACTTACAACCTTTTTCTTTAAAGATGGGCCTAGATCACGCAACCTTTCAACATTTAGAACTTGCAGGGTCACTTTTGACTTTTCTCGATCAGACAGCAACTCCCATGGGAGGGCGGTTACTCTCCTCTTGGCTAAAAAGCCCGCTCCTCAATTGTGAGGAGATCCGTACAAGGCAAAGTGCAATTGCAGAGTTCCATCTTCAGTGGGAAGCTGCCAAAGCGTTAGAGGAGACGCTTTGCCAAATTAAGGATTTAGAACGCCTCACTATGAAAGTGCTCACGCAGATCGCAGGGCCAAGAGATCTTTATGCGTTGGGTCTTTCTTTAAGAGCGCTTCCCACTTTGAAAAAAGAGCTAGAGCATTCTTTAGTCTTTGAGACGGCGTCAATTTTTGATGCGACAGCTCTTTCTCAAAAAATTCTTTCCGCTTTAACTTCTTCTCCCCCTTTGCGCATTGGAGAAGGAGAGATCTTCCAAGATGGTTTTGATCCTGAGCTCGATCAGCTTCGCCAAATTGCCAAAGATTCGATGAGTTGGATTGCTCGCTATCAGACAAGCTTACGAGAAGAGACGGGGATCAAAACGCTGAAAGTGGGCTACACGAAAGCTTTTGGCTACTACATCGAAGTGAGTCGCGGACAAAGTGAAAAAGCGCCCTCCTCTTTTCAAAGAAGGCAAACGCTTGTCAATGGAGAGCGCTTTGTTACAGAAGAATTAAAAGCATTTGAACACCAAGTCCTCACCGCAGAAGAGCGCGCAAAGGCGCTAGAGAGCGAACATTTTGTTAAGCTTCGCCTATTTGTCGCGACCTTTGCTGCTTCCATTAACCAAAGCGCAAAGGCCATTGCACGCATTGACGCACTTCTTTCTTTAGCTCGCATTGCAAAATATGAAGAGTGGTGCTGTCCGATCGTGGATGATTCTGACATCTTAGATATCCGAGGGGGAAGGCACCCCATTGTGGAAAAGGCCATTGGAAAATCCTCTTTCATCGCTAATGAAACACAGTTAAATAGCTCAAGGCAAATGATGTTGATCACAGGCCCTAACATGGCAGGAAAATCGACCTATATCCGCCAAGTTGCACTCATTGCCATCCTTGCGCAAATCGGCTCTTATGTCCCTGCAACATCTGCCCGCATTGGAGTGATTGATCAAGTTTTTTCCCGCATTGGAGCAAGCGATGATCTTGTAAAAGGGCAATCCACTTTCATGGTGGAGATGACGGAAACGGCAAACATCTTGCGGCACGCGACGTCTCGCTCTTTAGTCATCCTCGATGAGATTGGCCGAGGAACAAGCACCTATGATGGGATCTCGATTGCCTGGGCAGTTGCTGAATACCTCCTCACACAAACAGGTAAACAAGCCAAAACGCTTTTTGCAACCCACTACTGGGAGCTTACGCAACTAGAAGAGCGCTTCCCCCATCTCATCAATTACCAAACGGCAATACGCGAGACCGATTCAGGAATTCTTTTTCTTCGAAAAATGGTTCCCGGTGGAACAGATAAAAGTTATGGAATCCACGTTGCAAAACTTGCAGGACTCCCCCCAAAGGCGATCCGAAAAGCAGAAGAGATCCTCATCCTTTTAGAAAAAGGAATATTGAGGAGAAAAGAGCCAGAACAACTCTCCTTATTCCCAATGGAAGAAGAAGAGACTTTTTCTTTGGTTGCAGAACTCCGCAATCTCGATATCCATCAGCTGACCCCTGTTCAAGCTTGGGAAAAGCTCGCCTACTTTCAACGAATGTCCAATGCCGTTTGATAAAGATACCCTCACCCTCTATCCGACAGAACCTGGTGTGTATCTAATGAAAGATACATCGGGGAGAGTCCTCTACATTGGAAAAGGAAAAAATCTTCAGAGCCGGCTCAAATCCTATTTTGCAGCTCACCCGGATCAAAGGGAAATGATCCCCTACCTACTTTCACAAGTGGAGTCCATCGATACAATCATCACATTCACCGAAAAAGAGGCGCTCCTTTTAGAAAATCAACTCATCAAGCAGCATCGCCCAAAATACAATGTGCTGTTAAAAGATGATAAATCGTTCATCAGCCTAGTCCTCACTCACCATAAATGGCCCATGCTGCGCCTCATCCGTTTTAAAGAGCCCCCCCCAAAAGAAGTCGGTAAGCTTTTTGGCCCCTACACAAGTGCAACTGCCGCTCGCCAAACTTTGGATCTCATCTCCCGTCTTTTCCCTTTGCGCCAATGCTCAGATGTGGAGCTTAATTCTAGAACCCGCCCCTGCCTTCTTTACGACATCAAGCGCTGCGTTGCTCCATGTGCCAGCAAATGTACAAAAGAGGAGTATCAAAGCCTTGTGGAAGAGGTTGCCCTTTTCCTTAAAGGAGAAAAAAAAGAGGTCCTCATCGAACTAAAGGAAAAGATGGAAGCGGCCTCAGATGCGCTTGAGTTTGAAAAAGCAGCGCAGTATCTCAAAATGATTCGCCAAATCGAACATGTGACAGAAGCTCAAATCATCGAACATCCAGGAGTAGAAGATGCAGATGTCATCAGCCTCTACGCCCAAGCCGATGCCATTTTAATTTCAGAAATCATCTTCCGCCACGGGAAATTGCAAGCCTCAGAACACTACAGCTTCCATAGAATTGCCTCAAACGATGAAGAAGTACTCGAATCTTTTTTAATACAACATTATAGAGGACGTGTAGCGCTCCCTTCAGAAATCTTGCTCTCGATCGATCTTCCCTCAAAAAAACTCATCGAAGAGATCTTACAAGTAAAAATCCACTCACCTCATCGCGGTGCCAAGCGAAAACTTATCGAGATGGGATTAAAAAATGCAAAATCCCTTTTCTTAAGAGAACAGGACGCAAGATCGTTAAAAGAGAAAATGCTTTTAGAACTTGCTGAAAGTTTACAACTCACCCGTTTCCCCAAAATCATCGAATGCTTTGACACCTCTCATATTGCAGGAAGCGATCCCGTAGCAAGCGTTGTCTCTTTTGTCGATGGAGAAAAAGAGAAATCAAGGACAAGGCTTTTTAAGATCCGAGGAGAGGGAAAAGGGGATGATCTAGCGGCAATGAGAGAGGTCCTCTATCGCCATTTTGCAAAACAAAAAGAAGAAAATAACTTCTGCGACCTCCTCATCATCGACGGCGGCAAAAGTCATCTCAACATCGCATGCGATGTTTTCACTCAACTTAAGATAGCATCCATTGACCTGATCGCGCTTGCCAAAGAAGAGGCGCGTCACGATAAAGGCCTAACTCAAGAGCAAATCTTTGTTCCCCATCAAGATAAACCGATCCTCATCGATCCGAGATCTCCCCTTCTTTTCCTCCTCCAACGGATCCGCGATGAAACACATCGCCAAACAATTGCCTATCATCGGAAAAGGAGGAGTAAAAGGGTCATTCGCTCCTCTCTTGAAGAGATCCCAGGGATAGGTCCCATCAAGAGAAAAAGATTGCTCACTCACTTTGGAAGCGTTGCAAGACTAAAACAAGCAACAATCAGTGAACTGCATGCAGTCAAAGGACTCACAAAAAAAGACATCGAAACCCTTCTCACTTGGATGAGAAATTAGACTTTGGTGAAATTTTCCAACAGTAGTGGATTTTTTGATTGTGAAAATCAAGCGGGATCGTTTTTTTAGAAATATCGGTGATAGTGCATCCACAAAAAAGGTTTTTATCAAAATCAAAATCGCGAGAGTTTGTGCTGAAAAAAAGAGTGCCGTCTTGAGATAGCAAAGAGAGTGCCTTGGAAATTAAAAAAGGATAATCTTTTTGAATATCAAACATTTGATCCATTTTCTTAGAGCGAGAAATTGTTGGAGGATCGATGACAATCAGGTCGTACATACTCTTCTCTTTTTCAAGAAATTGGAGACAATCTTCCCGAATGATCAGGTTGTCTTTCAGAGGGAGCAAATTCATGAGAAAGTTCTCTTTGCCCCACTCGGTATAGGTATTAGAGAGGTCAACACTTTTCGTAAGAAGCGCTCCTGCAGCTGCAGCATGAACGCTAAACGAACAGGTATAGGCGAAAAGATTTAAGAGTCGCTTTCCTTTTGCCATTGAAGCCACTAAGCGACGTGTTTCTCGATGGTCGAGAAAGAGTCCTGTATCGAGATAATCGGTTAAATTGACTCTAAATTGTAACCCATATTCAAGAACGGAGAAAAAATGGTTGCTCTCGCCTGTTTTTTCATACTGCTCTCTCTTTTCTCTTTTTACTCTCGTTCGCCAGTAAATTGACTCAAGGGGTGCATGGAAAAGCGATC
>DATECD010000022.1:0-9562 GCA_035287065.1 Chlamydiales bacterium
CGAATTGATGGGGAGTAGTGAAGTTCCTTTGGACTTAAACTCAAGCCTTTCTGTCGTGATGGTTTGTGGGCTTCAGGGGTCTGGGAAAACGACTTCTTGCGCAAAGCTCGCTGCATATATCCAGAAGACGGGAAAGAAGAAAGTGTTACTTGCAGGTTGCGATCTGCAGCGCCCGGCAGCTGTTGAACAGCTCAAGCAGTTAAGCGATGCGGTTGGCGCCTCTTTTTTCTCAATAGAGAGCTCAACCCCTCTTCACGTTGCGAAAAAAGCGAAAGAGTTTGCAGAGAAAGAGGGATTTGATGTTCTTATCGTCGATACTGCGGGAAGGCTCCATCTCGATGATGCGTTGATGGATGAGCTTATTGAAATGAAGAAGCTCCTTGAGCCGAAAGAACTCCTTTTCGTAGCGAATGCGGCAACAGGTCAAGATGCGGTCCGGATCGCTTCTGAATTTAGCCAGAAGGTGGGGATTACTGGTACGATTTTAACGATGCTAGATGGAACCGCGCGGGCGGGAGCTGCGATCTCTATTCGAGAAGTGACGCAGAAGCCATTGAAATTTGAAGGGATTGGAGAGAAAGTTGCCGATTTTCAGCTTTTTAATCCTCGCTCTATGGCAGATCGCATCCTTGGGATGGGCGATGTCATCAACCTTGTGAAAAGGGCGCAAGAGCACTTTGACGAGAAGGAGAAAGAAGAGCTCGAAGAGAAGATGAGACGCGCTTCTTTTACTTATGATGACTACTTAAAGCAGATGGGGAGAATCAAGAAGATGGGGTCTTTTAGTTCCCTTCTTAAGATGATGCCCGGGCTTGGGGAGTTCGGGGACCTTGATTTTTCAGATCAAGAGTTTCGCAAGACAGAGGCGATCATACTCTCCATGACACTGCGCGAAAGGCAGGAAAGAGATGAGCTTACCTTTTCAAGACGAAAGCGGATCGCCGCAGGAAGCGGGGGTAAAGTAGATGATGTCAATCGTTTGGTCAAAGGATTTAAGAGAATCAAACAAATGATGAAAGAGATGCCAGACTTTAAAAAAATGAAGGGTCTGCCAAATATTCAAGAACTAAAAAACCAATTAGGTAAGAAATGGCACTAGTGATTCGCATGAGACAGCAAGGAGCAAGTAGCAGACAACAGTTTCGTATTGTTGTGATCGACGAACGGACACGTAGAGATGGGAAGTACACAGAGATGCTCGGATGGTACCACCCTTTCGGGAAAGAGAATCAAAAAACCTCTCTTGATATCGACCGCCTCCGCTACTGGATAGGATTTGGAGTTCAAGTGAGTGATAGAGTACAATCTTTGGTGAAAGAGATTGCTCCAGAAGTGATCCGCGAGATGACGGCCAAAGAAGTGAGCAAACGTGTGAAGAGACGGGATCGCCGCAAGAAGAAATGATCATAGATATCCTCTCCCTTTTTCCCTCTTACTTTCGGGGACCGTTTGATGTCAGCATGTTGATGAAGGCGCGGGAGAATGGGTTGTTGGAAATTCGACATACGGATATTCGCGATTTTGCAGAAGATAAGCATCGACGAGTCGATGATCGCCCTTTTGGGGGAGGACCAGGTATGGTGCTCAAGGCGCCTCCAGTTGTTCAGGCAATTCGGAGTGTGAGAAAAGAACGTTCTCACGTCGTGTGCCTTTCTCCTCAAGGGGAGCTCTTGAAAGCTGCCAAGTGTGAAGAGCTTGCTAAAATTAAGCACCTCATCCTCCTTTGTGGGCACTACGAAGGGATTGATGAGAGAGCAATTGATCTCGAAGTGGATGAAGAGATCAGCATTGGGGACTATGTGTTAACATCGGGGTGTCCTGCAGCCATTGTCTTAATTGACGCAGTTGCAAGATTTATTCCTGGTGTCGTGGGGCATCCTGAGGCGGTGCAACAGGATTCTTTCCAAGAAGGGATCTTTGATGCGCCTCATTTTACACGCCCTGAAGTATTTGAAGGACTGCAGGTGCCACCTGTTCTTTTAACAGGGGACCATGCAAAAATTAAACAATGGCGCGAGACTCAAGCGCGTAAGAAAACAAGTCGGGTAAGGCCCGATTTATTTAGATTGAAGGAGGAGAGTTGTGAGCCGAATAAGAGAGATTGAAACGATTGAAACAGAGTACTTGAAAAAAGATCTTCCCAAATTTGCAATTGGGGATCTTGTGAAAGTGAACACCAGGATTGTTGAAGGGGATAAAGAGCGTACGCAGGTCTTTTCAGGTGTTGTCATCGCAAAGAAGGGAACAGGCCTTTCTGAGACGTTCACCGTCTATCGAACCGCTTACGGTTCTAGCATGGACCGCCTCTTTTTGCTCCACAGTCCTCGTATCTCTAGCATTGAAGTGGTTCGATCAGGAAGAGTGCGAAGAGCTAAGCTCTATTATCTCAGAGGAAAAACAGGAAAAGCGACAAAGCTTCGCGAGCAGTTCCGCGCAGAGACTCGTACAGAAGTAGCTCCTTCTTCAGGAACACCTTCTGAAGAAAACCCAGGGCCGGATGCAACTCTTTGAGCTTGCAACCAGGCTCACGCATTGCGGGTATCGATGAAGTGGGAAGAGGGGCATTAGCAGGCCCTGTGATCGCAGTTTGCTGCATTCTTCCCATTCTCCACGCAATTGAAGGGATTACCGACAGTAAGAAATTATCGGAAAACCAAAGAGAAAGGCTTTACACTCAGCTTACCCAGCACCCAAAAGTTGAATGGGGGATAGGTGTTGTTGAAGCAGATGTGATCGATGAGATTAATATTCTTCAAGCAACATTTCTTGCTATGCAACGAGCAGTTGAAGCTCTTCAAAAAAAGCCAGATCACCTCCTTGTCGACGGCAATCAACTCCCTCCTATTCCAATTCCCTCTTCTGCAATCATTGGGGGAGATCTCACTTCAGAATCGATCGGCGCTGCCTCTATTATCGCCAAAGTGACCCGAGATCGACTGATGAAGCAATTGGATCTCACCTGGCCTATCTACCGATTTGCTCAGAATAAAGGGTATGGGACAAAAGAGCATCTTGAGGCGCTTAAACAATGGGGACCATCTCCAATCCATAGAAAGTCTTTTGAACCCATTCGGTCGAGGTCCCTATGCTTCTCAGCATGACAGGATATGGGGCTGCATCAGGAGATGCGCCTTGCGGTAAGATCACTATTGAGATTCAATCTGTTAATCGGAAATTTTTAGATGTTCATCTTTTTTTGCCCAAAGAATTCAGTTTTATTGAACATGAGATCCGTAAGTGGATCAGTGAAAAATTAAGTCGTGGGCAGGTGAATGTTCGTCTTTTTTTTACTCCCAAGTTTGGAGAGCTTCCCTTATCTGATTTTGAGCAACTTAAAGCTTACAAAGAGGGGTGGGAAACGCTTGCAAAGAAACTGGGATACGATTCTAAACAAGTCGATCTTGCTTTTCTTCTTCTTCATGCGCCTCTTGGAGAGAAAAAACCGATCTTTTCCGAGAAGGATGTAAAAAACATTCAAGCGATTGTTGAGTCTGCCATCCAGCAATTACTTGAGATGAAGGCAAAAGAGGGAAGAGCCTTGCAAGTTGATTTTAAGAAAAGGCTCTTCCAACTTGAAATCTTATTACAGCAAGTTGAGGCTTTAGCTCCCAATGCTTCCCAGCGCATGCGTCAAAAATTTCTTGAAAAGATGGAGAGCCTTGCGGCAAATGTAAAGGGACCCACATTAGAAGAGCAGATGGTAAGGGAGCTATTTTTCTTTGCGGAGAAGATCGATATTACTGAAGAGATCACCCGTTTAAGGAGCCACTTTGATCAAATGCACCTGATAGATTCAGGAAAAAAGATTGAATTTCTTCTGCAAGAGATGGGAAGAGAGATCAATACCATTGGTTCCAAAGTGTTAGATGCAGAAATTTCCCACTACGTTGTTGAGATGAAGGGAGAACTTGAAAAGATGAAAGAGCAGGTACAAAACGTTGAGTAAGCTTTTAGGCGATGTAAAGCGTGGACTTGTCTTTATCGTTAGCGCTCCTGCTGGTACAGGAAAGACAACCCTTGTCCATATGCTCACTCATGAATTTCCTAGCGTTGTGCAAAGCATCTCTTGTACAACTCGCCCTCCACGTCCAATGGAAAAAGAGGGAGTGGACTACTATTTTCTCGCTCAAGAAGAGTTTCAAAAAAAAATCGCTTCCGGTGATTTTTTAGAATACGCCGAAGTGTTTGACCATTTTTACGGCACCCCCAAAGCGCATGTGGAAGAACTACGAGCCTCTGGTAAGCATGTCATCTTAGTGATCGACACCCAAGGAGCCATGCAGCTCAAAAATAAAATCGATGCGGTTCATATCTTCATCTCTCCACCCGATTTCCATGAACTAGAAAAAAGGCTAGAGGGAAGAGAATCAGATAGCGAGCAAGAGATCCAAACCCGTCTTTCCTGGGCCCACGACGAGATGGAAGCTGCCAAGCAGTACGACTACGTCGTTGTTAACGATACGCTTGAGACAGCATATCAGGTGTTGAGGTCAATCCTCATTGCGGAAGAGCATCGGGTGAGAGGGAATCGATAAGAGCTATGAAGTAGGGGAGGTAGTCACTTACCTCCACTATTTTTTGATTTTGTCGTGAATTCGATAGTTCAGACGAACTGTTATTTTCTTTTTCGAAGCTCAACGATTTGTTTATCAACATCCTTTGCCACCTCTGATAAGGTGTCGATGGCCCGCCATAGTTCTTTTTTTCTACTTACTGTTGTTAAAGATCATACATTTTTATCCATTTTTGGATTTTTTAGGGGGTTGTTTTGTCTAGATTTGTCTCAAAATGACGGCTGTTTTTATAAACGGCTGTTTTTATGAGATATAAATCTGCAAAATATCCTTTAAGCTATCAAATATTGACTTTTTGATATCTTAAAGGATATATATAAGATATGAGATCGTCTGAAAAATTGATCATTGAGGAGCTGTTTAAAAGGGGGAAAGGAATTCAAGGTGCCTTAAAGGGATTGCTAATAGGGGAGCTTGTTTCCATGATTCGCAAACAATTTAATATGTCTCAAAGAGATTTGGCAAGACGAGCAAAAATCCCACAGTCAATGGTTTCTAATTTGGAGCGAGCAAAAAAACAGCCTAATCTTGCCACTCTTAGAAAGATTATGGATGCTCTTTTCTGTGATTTACTTATTATTCCAGTTTTAAGAGAACCCATTCAAACATTGTTATGCAAGATCGCTAGAAAAAAAGCAGAAAAGAGGGTGAGATATCTTCAAGGATCAATGAATCTAGAAAAGCAAGAACCTGATTCACGATTGACCCAAGAGTTGATCAGAAAAGAAACTGAAAGTTTATTAAATTCGAAAAAACTCTGGGATGAAGATGAAAAAAATTGATTTTCCTGAGGGAGCTACGCCTTTAGCTGATTACAGTGGATTAAAACTGCCTTGGATTCAAATCTTATCCGATTTGAATAGAGCTGAGGCTGAGAATATCTTTTCTGCTCAAAAGCGATATTTGCATAGAAATGTGAGCTCGCCTGAAAAATGGTTCAATCCGGGGGAGCTAAAGAAAATTCATCGCGCTATGTTTCACAAAGTGTGGGAGTGGGCGGGGGGCTATCGTACGATGCACACTAACATCGGGATCAAGCCTCATCTAATTCCGATAGAGCTTGCTATTTTTTCTGCCGAAGTTCGTAGTTGGTCTCAAGAATCCTACGATCTAACTATTTTGGAGCGAGCTGCTCGCATTCATCATCGGTTGGTTTCCATTCATCCTTTTGAAAATGGAAATGGACGATTTTCGCGTCTCATAGCAGATCGATATTTGAAGGCACATCAACATCCTTTTCCAATCTGGCCATCTCTTGAAAATGATGGTGATATTCGTTCTCACTACATACAAAGTCTTAAATATGCAGATTCTGGAAATTATGAACCGCTTTTACAATTGATAAGCCAGTTTTTGACAAAGTAGATAGGATCCAAAAAATAGTGAGTTGAAAAACTGACGGAGCAGAAGGTTTTTTCGGGGCTACTTCAAGACATGCTTGTCTAGACAAATGCAATGATTTTTTAAATCGCGTGGTAGGAAAAGAAGATCATATGGGCAGCGTTCAAGAGAAAGTGCGTTCCAATCGCACTTTCGATCTTTTCTGTCTTCAGATAGACCCATCCATAAAGAAGACCTGCTAGGAAGACAAACCCTAAGACGGTGTAATTGGGGACCCAAAAAAGGTGAGCAGCTGTAAAAATAATGGTGGTGAGGAAAAGGGAGAGAATGGAGCTCTTAGGGAATTTTAACCTCTCAAAAAGGCGCGCAAGATCTCTTTGCAAAAAGCCTCGGTAAAAGCCCTCTTCTGGGATGGAGACTAAAATCAGATTGCTCCAGAGTTTAAGAGGGAGGAGTGGAAAGAATTTTAGATCGAAGGGGACGGCACGGAAAGTGATTGCAATCACTGCCAATAGGAGGATCCCTAAAATCCCATATGTGAGCGCCTTTCCGACCTGTTTCCAATCGGCGGCTGTCTTTGCAAGGGGTACGATAAAGGCAAGGGGAAGGAAACAGGAGATAGAGCCGCTAAATCCAATTTTCCATTTTGCAGTCATTTCGATAGGGACAAAGCCTGGAATTCCCCTTAGTTTCAGAAGAATTGTCAAAATTGCGAGCAAAATCATGAGGGGGGTCGTTGGTTTTTTCGCGTAATCGCGCCAAAGGAAAAACGTTGCGACTAAAGTGAGAAGGCCGAACCACAAGATATTGCCGTTGAGAAATCCTAGAAAAATGGACATTCCCAAAAGGGGCGCCCACACGTTTACATCTTTCTTGACCCAGATAATCAGGAAGGAGACTGTCAGCAAAAGAAATGCAAGAGCTGCTAGTTGCATGGCTTGAGAGTCTAGTCCGTGTAAATATTTTTTTCAATCAGGATTGTGCATAAAGGTTTTTCCTACTATACTGTTCGGGTGATGATTAAGGGGAGCGAATGTACGAAGATTCTCTGACAACAGAAAGTTTACGAAAGAAGTTTAAGAACAACTTCAATCTCTGCAATTTTTCGATTCACGTTGGGCGTAGTATGATTGCGAGTGGGCAGCAAGTGGTATTGAAAGACATCCTAGAAGCAGTGGATGAACGGATTGAAAAAGAAAAAGAACACGCGTCTACAAAATAAGTAACGTTAAGTATGAGTGAGACAATTCTCATTACTTCAGCTCTTCCTTATGCAAATGGAGCCCTGCATTTTGGTCACATTGCAGGCGCCTATCTGCCAGCTGATTGCTATGCAAGATATCAGAGGCTGATGGGCAATGATGTGCTCTATATCTGTGGATCTGATGAGTATGGGGTAGCAATCACTCTTAGCGCGGAACTAGCAGGGAGAACGCCAAAAGAGCAGGTTGATCTTTTCCATGGGATCAATCAGGAGCTGTTTGCTGATTTCGATATCCAATTTGACCATTATAGTAGAACTACATGGCCAGGTCACGTTCCGACTGTGCAGCAATTTTTTCATGACTTGCAAGCAAAAGGGCTAATCGAAGAAAAAACGGAACAACATCTTTACTCAGAGAAAGAGAACCGATTTTTAGCCGATCGCTATGTTGTGGGGACCTGCCCAAAATGTGGTTTTACTGAGGCAAGAGGGGATGAATGTCCAAAATGCGCTGCCTCTTACGAGGCGACAGATCTTAAAAACCCCCGCTCAAAACTCACTGGGACTTCTCTTGTATTAAAACCTAGTTTGCATCTCTATTTGCGGTTTGATCAGTTTAAAGAGAAACTTTCTCAATGGTTGATCTCCAAGTCATGGAAGGAAAATGTCCTTCATTTTGCGATGAGCTATGTGGAAAATTTAAGATCGCGCGCCATCACTCGCGATTCTGAATGGGGGGTTCCTGTTCCTGGGTATCCAGACAAAGTGTTTTATGTCTGGTTTGATGCTCCTATTGGTTACATCTCTGCGACCAAAGAGTGGGCAGAAAAAAAAGGGGATCAAGCTGCTTGGGAGCGCTACTGGCTCAATCCAAAAGCAAAACTGATCCATTTTATTGGAAAAGACAATATCCCTTTTCACACCGTCTTTTTCCCCGCTATGTTGATGGGGCAATCTTTGCCTTATAAATTGCCAGATCAAGTACCCGCCAATGAATTTTTGCTCTTAGAGGGGAAGCAGTTTTCTAAATCGGACAACTGGACAATCGATCTAAAGAATTTCTTTACCAAATACACAGCCGATCAAGCGCGCTATGCACTTGCGGCCAATGCCCCAGAGACAGGGGATGCCGATTTTAGCTGGAAAGACTTTTCTTTGCGCTGCAATGGGGAACTCTTGGGTAAGTTTGGCAACTTTGTCAACCGCGTCTTAACGTTTGCCAAAGTGCATTGCAATTCAAGAGTTCCTTCGATGGAAGTTCTTCAAGAGCCTGATCGGAGATTTTTGACCAAAATAGAGGAATTGATGCAGGCGATCTCTTTAGCCTACGCTTCTTTCCATTTGCGCAAAGCTACGCAACTTCTCATGGAACTTGCGCAAGCGGGAAATGCTTACTTTGATGAGAAAAAACCGTGGATGCTTGCAAAAGATATAGCCGCTCGTGTTCCTCTTGAGACAACGATTGCCTGTTCGATTTTTGCGATTATCCGTTTAAGTCTTGCAGCCTCTCCTATCATTCCTAAGACGGCACAGAAGATTTGGGAGATGGTTGGGTTTGGTACAGAGCTTGCGAAAGAAAATTGGGAAAAAATCTGCCAAGCACCTCTTCCCGTTGGACAATCTCTTTTGCAGCCTGTTCTTCTTTTCCGAAAGATTGAAGAAAAAGAGATCGAAGAGGAAATAGCTGCTTTAGGAACAAAAGTTCTTTAACTCGATTTTGTACATTTTTTGAAAGCGAGTTTAAAAAAAAGAGAGCTGGTTTTTTTCTAAAAGTGAGATGTCGGAGTCATTGCCTTTTATAGCAGCCTCTAGCCCTGTGTGCCGTTTTTGCACTTCATTGTTGTTCACGGCGATAGCGATCGCTTTTTTAGTGCCTACGAGATAGACCTGTTTTTTGCCTCGCGTTACGGCTGTATAGAGAAGGTTTCTCTGCAGTAGTTTGAAGTGGGAGGTGTGAATGGGCATCACGATGCAGGGGCACTCACTTCCTTGGAATTTATGGACTGAAGTTGCGTAGGCTAAAACGATTTGATCGAGTTCTGCAAATGTATAAGAGAGCACTTTCTCATCAAATGCGATGCTGAGCGCTTGTGCAACCCGATCAATTGAGCAAATCTTTCCTACATCTCCATTGTAAACTTCTTTATTGTAGTTGTTTTTGATCTGCATGACTTTATCGCCGGCGTGAAAGCGGGAGCCTCCTTTTAAAAGCGGTTGGTGAGAGGGATTTAAGGCATTTTGCAGTGTTTGATTGAGCCATTCAACGCCAATTACCCCTTTTTTCATAGGAGAAAGGACCTGGATGTCCTCAATGGGATGGAAGCCGAAGCGTTGTGGGAGCTCTTGCGTGACAAGTTGCAAAAGGATTTGGAGGATAGCCTCTGGCGCTTCTGCTTCTGTGTAGTGAAAATCGCTCCCTGGATTCGTGTCTAAGCTTGGAAAT
>DATECD010000023.1:0-2015 GCA_035287065.1 Chlamydiales bacterium
GCCAAAACAGGGGATTTTTTTTGTTCTGCAATAGTGGGCGGTTAAAATTTTTCCTTCCCATCCCCTTTCTCCAAAGCCTCCTGGGACTAAATATCCGTCGCAACCACCGAGCATCTCTTCAGTGAGCCGATCAGATTCAAAAGTGTGGATTTCAAGTTCTTTTTGAATGGCGGTTGCTCCATGGTGGAGCGCTTCAAAGACAGATTTGTAAGCGTCTTTATGTTCGAGGTATTTTCCAACAATTCCGACAACGACTTTTCCTTTTGGGTGAAGAACGGTCTCGATCATCTTTTTCCAAGGAGTGAGATCTGGTTCTTTTCCTTGGAGTTTTAGCTGTTTGCAGATGAGGGCGTCGAGTTTTTGGCGACTTAGATCGAGGGGCACTTCGTAGATGGTGTGCGTCACATCTTGTTCATCGAAGACGGCCTCTTTAGCGACATTGCAAAAAAGGGAGATTTTTTCTTTGATCTCTTCAGAAAGGGGGTTTTCGCAGCGGCAAAGGATGATATCGGGGATGATCCCAATCTCTCTTAAGTCTTGGACAGAGTGTTGCGTGGGTTTTGTCTTCACTTCGCCAGCAGCTTTTAAAAGGGGGACGTAGGTGAGGTGGATGTTGATGCAATCGGTGAGCCTTTCATAGCGAAATTGACGGATCGCTTCAAGAAAGGGGAGCGATTCGATATCTCCAACGGTGCCGCCGATTTCAACAAGGACAACTTGGATATTTTCATCTTGTCTTGCGCATGTCAGAATGCGTGCCTTGATCTCATCTGTAATGTGGGGAATTACTTGTACTGTTTTCCCTAAATAATCCCCTTTCCTTTCACGTCGAATGACGGTGTTGTAGATCTGGCCAGAAGTTGCATTCGATGCTTTTGAAAGAGGAGAGTGGGTGTAGCGGTAGTAGTGTCCAAGATCAAGATCTGTTTCTGCTCCATCATCTGTCACGTAGACCTCCCCATGTTGGAAAGGGTTCATCGTCCCAGGATCGACATTGAGATAGGGGTCAAGTTTAAGCATGGCGATCTTAATTCCACGACTTTCTAAAAGGTAGCCAATTGAGGCAGCTGTGAGCCCTTTGCCTAAAGAGGAGACGACACCTCCTGTAATGAAGATATATTTTATTTCCTGCGACATAGGTACTCTTCTAATGATTTTAGATCTTGTGGGACATCAACGCTAAGGCTTCCCTCATGCACAACGGCTACTTGGATTGGAAAGCCCCATTCGAGGAATTGGAGTTGTTCAAGATCTTCTTGTTGCTGCAAAGGCGTTGGAGTAAAGGTGGCAAGTTTTTCTAAAAAAGAGGGACGGTAACAGTAGATGCCGAGATGGAGAAGGGCTGAAAGGGGGGTGTTGGGCCTTTGATAGGGGATCGGATTTCTACTGAAATAGAGAGCTGAGCCTTTTTGATCGATCACGCATTTCACCGCTTGTGGGGCTAAAAACTCATCCCAAGTTGTGATGGGTCTTGCAGCTGTTGCAATGGAACAACCTGGATTTGCAAGGAGAGCTTCAATGACACTCCCGATTGTTTCTGGAGGTGTGCAGGGGTGATCGCCTTGTAAATTCAAAATCACTTCTGCTTTTTGTAGGGGCTCAAAATTTTTCATCGCCTCAATGATGCGCTCTGTCCCATTGATCGGTTTTGTAGAAGTCAAGAGCACTTTAGCGCCAAGGCTCTCCATATGCTCTTGAATCTCTTCGCTATCTGTTGCGATATAAACCTCATCAAGAGAAGCGGCGTTTAGAGCCGACTCATATGTTCGCTGCAGTAAGCTTTTCCATTGAATATCGACGAGCAGTTTGCCGGGGAATCGAGTGCTATTGTAACGGGCTGGGATAACGCAAATGACCGACATAAGGGGCCAATTATACGTCTTCGGAATGTGTTTTGTAAAGGTGACTTTTTAAAGGGATTTCTTTAACATCTGTTGTGATGTTTTTAGAGAAAAGAAGGAGCTGGATTCCTCCAGTTCCTAACATGTTACAAGATCCATTGAGTGTCTCTTTTC
>DATECD010000024.1:0-2160 GCA_035287065.1 Chlamydiales bacterium
TCATTTCCTGACCCTTTATTTTTCTGCAGGATAAGGGCAAGCGCTGGGTTCAATACGCTGGTTCGATAATTTCCATCTTGAAAGACTAATTTTGCAGGAAAGATCGAACCAAGCAATTTTCGTCGAGCTTACGGTTCGGCCTCTTGAAAATACCAAGTCAGATCCTTCAAAAGGCTCATCCCATATCGAGCATATTTCTCAGCAGATTGCAATCCCCGTTTACGAAAAGCTCTTTTTCCCTTATTTGCGGAGGCATCATGCTAACGCTTGCGGCTAATATCCGTATTTTCTTATGCAAAGAGCCGGTCAATATGCGCAAAAGCTTTGAAGGTCTTGGCTCAGTTATAGAGCAACTGTTTCCGGGAGAGCTTTTTTCCGGCTCGCTTTTTATCTTTCTAAACCGCACGCGCAATCATATAAAAGTACTTTTTTGGGATCGAGACGGTTTTGCAATTTGGAGTAAGCGGTTGGAGAAAGGCTCGTTTGCTTGCAAAGCAGAAAAAGAGGTGTTGGATAGGCGGGAATTTTTGATGCTTTTAGAGGGAGTTGAGCCCAAGAAAATGCGTCCTAAATTTTCTTAAAAAAGTAATGATTTTTCTCTATATAAAATATGTATTTTTCTATCATTTTTCCTCTTTGGAAGCGGCAATATTTTCAATCGAAACTCTCCAAAAAGAAAATGCGGAACAACGCGCTGAAATTCTGTATCTCAAAGAACAAATCGAATGGTTCAAACGACAAATCTTCGGACAAAAATCGGAGCGAGTCGTCGATGTTAATCAAGAGCAGCTGAAGTTCGATGGTTTTGAAATTGTAGAGCGGCCATCAAACGAAACAAAAATCGTGCTTGCTCATGAAAGGAAGAAAAGAACGTCTACAGGCAAAGATACGATCAAACTGCCGGAAGATTTACCTACTGAAACTACAATCATTGATATTCCCGAAGAAGAAAAGATCTGCAAGGAAACCGGTCTTCCCCTAAAAAAGATCGGAGAGGAAGTCTCCCACAAATTGGCGCATCGCCCCGGCAGCTATTTTCTAAAAAAAATTGTTCGTCCAAAATATGCTCATCCCAAGCAAGAAGAAAAAGGCATCATGATAGCTCCAATGCCGGACGCGCTTCTGCCTAAGTGCAGGGCCGATGAGAGTCTTCTTGCAGATATCATTACTCGCAAATTCGCCGATCACATGCCTCTCTATCGAATTGCGGAAGGGCTTGCCCGCGATAACATTGTAATTAGCAGAAGGTTGCTTTCTCAATGGGTCATTGGAACAGGCATGGCCTTAAAGCCGCTTTATCATGCAATGAAAGAGCAAATCTTAAAAAGCAGCCGAGTCCATGTTGACGAAAGCCCTGTCGATATCTTCGATAGTCCTAAATTGAGTCAAGGTTACATGTGGGTTTTAGTCGGGGCGAAGGAGCGGATCCCGCATATCGTTTTTACAGCTTTTATAAAGATCGTAAGCATCAGCATGCGGAAGAACTATTAGGATCTTACTCAGGCATCATTCACTCTGATAAATATGGGGTGCGACACGAAGTCGCACAGATTCTTGTTGTTGCGAAACAACAACTACAGATTCTGCTCTGTAACTCTACCGAGAGGTGCGCCTGAAGCAATTCGGGGGTGCTGAGCTCTTGGGACAATGTAACTTCACTTCTAGCACAATTGCTGAATTTGGCGCAGATGGCCATTCTTATGGTTTCCGTCTTAATAGAGGGGCTCACGACGCAATAGGATACATTTTCAATACCCTACGGCGGAAAGAAGCTCCCCAGTGGATTTTAGAAGGCGACATCAAATCATGCTTCGATCAAATCAATCATCAATGGTTAATAGAGCATGTCCAAATGGACAAACCTACACTCCAAAAATGGTTGAAATCGGGGTTTATGGAGAGGAAACAACTTTTTCCAACCGAAAGAGGAACTCCCCAAGGGGGCATAGCGTCACCAACGCTTGCCAATATAACATTAGACGGTCTTGAAAAACATCTCAAAGAGAAGTTTGAAGATAAACCCGGACAAAAAAAGACTCGCAAGCAAGTGCGCTATTGCAGATATACCTTTCGTGATTGAAAAATCATCTTGATAAAAATTTCGCTTGACATGCAAAATATTGGGCATGATTTTCTTAAGTGATGAAGAAAGAGCTCAAC
>DATECD010000025.1:0-7592 GCA_035287065.1 Chlamydiales bacterium
AGTTTGCTTTCTTCTTTATTAAAAGATGCGCTATCTGCACATGCAGTCGATAGCTTGCCATCGATTTCTAAGGTAAGTTCCAAGTCGCCCTCTAAAAAAAAAGTCTCTTTGTCAACATAGCCCGATGCGGCGGAGAATGCAAATTCAGATCCTTTTGAACCGTATGCTTCATCAAATGTCTCAACGCTTTCAAATCGTTTTCTTTTTTGAGTGAGCGTTAACCTAGAATTTTCAGAAAAAAGTTGGTAGTGGCGCATCGATCCCTCTTGCATTTTCCAGAGATCTTTGCGGGTTCCTTGACGAAGTTGCACAACGGGAAGCTCGTTAATTGCGCTCTTTGCATGCATTTCACTATTTTCTTTTTTGAGAAGTTCGTAACCTTCCCGATCTTCCGGTCCGATTTGAAGGCAGAACGGGATCACAAAAGAGAAAGCGATCAGAAGGGTAAGGCCACTTATCCAAGAGGCGAAAGTGTATACCGAAACAACATGAAGAATTGGGTTCCGGCGGCGTCGGCTTTGTCCCGAAATTCTCTTCTTCGCTCGAGCCTTGTCTCTCAACAATGTTCTCTCGCTCCAGAAAAGAATTTCGGGGAGCCTCCTTGCCGGATTCCCGATTCTTCAAGTTGTTTCGGTATAGCGTGAGAGCATGCAGTGTAAAGCCTTTCTATTTGAGTAAGAAGTGTAGCGAGCTGATCCATAGGAAAGACAGAGGCTGCATCGCTTTTTGCTTGTGAAGGACTGGGATGGGCCTCAATGAATAGAGCGTTGGCTCCTGCAGCAATGGCCGATTTTGCAAGGGTAGGGATGAATTCTCTTTCTCCGCCACTTTCTTTGCCTAAACCTCCAGGTTGTTGGATGGAGTGAGAAGCATCGAAACAAACAGGAACCCCTAATTTTTGCAAGATGGGGATAGAGCGCATATCGCTCACAAGGCAGTTATAACCAAAAGAGGTCCCTCTTTCTGTTAAGAAAAAATCTTCTTTTCCACAGCTGCGTAACTTATCTGCCACATTTTTCATATCCCAAGGGGCGAGAAATTGCCCTTTTTTTACATTGATGACAGCGGGAGTTTTTGCTGCAGCGACAAGAAGGTCTGTCTGTCTACATAAAAAAGCGGGAATTTGGATGATTTCGCAAACAGCGCCAGCAAGAGCAGCTTCTTCTATTGTATGAACATCAGTTAAAACAGGGAGACTAAATTCTTTTTGCACTCTCTGCAAGATTTTGAGCCCCTTTTCTAAACCAGGTCCTCTGAAAGAGTGGATGCTAGAGCGATTGGCTTTGTCGTAGCTTGCTTTGAAGATGAGTGAGAAGGGGAAGGAAGAGACAATTTTCAAGAGTTTCTCTGCACAGAAAAGGGTGTGATCTTCACCCTCGATGACACAAGGTCCTAAGATAAGAGTTAGAGGTTCGTCTTTCCCAAGGAAAAAATTTCCAATTTTAATGCGTCTCATGAGAGTAAATCCTCCATTCCGTAAAGACCGGGCTCTTTTTTCATGAGAAATTGCGCAGCTGCAAGAGCTCCTTCAGCAAAAACGGTGCGGTTTTTCACCTCATGGATCAGTGTCAATTGCTCATGTTCTGTTTTTATATTTAGTTCGTGGATACCGATCACATCTCCCTCTCTTTTAGAATCGATTTGGAGAGAAATTGAAGGGAGTTTTTTACTTATACTACGCGCCAACGTGAGGGCAGAACCGCTTGGGGTATCCTTTTTCATCGCGTGGTGCGTCTCTTTGATTTGAAAGGAGGTAATATTGGGGAGGTCTTTTGTAAAAAGAAGACTAGCGCGCTGCATCAGCGCCATGCCAATGCTAAAGTTTGCAGCATAAAAAACAGGGATATCCTTTGCCGCCTCTTTGAGGAGGGTCATATTCTCATGGCCTGTTGTTCCAACAACAATTGGTTTTTTTGCGCTTATAGCGATTTGGAGATTGTGTGAGAGGACATGAGGAGTGGAAACGTCGAGGAAAAGATCAATTTCGGAGTGATGATATGCAGGGTGTTTGCTATCAAAACAAAGGGAAACCTCAAAGAAAGGATGGGAAGAGGCTACTTGTACAATTTTTTCCCCAAGCCTTCCTGTTGCGCCAATGAGCGCGAGCTTAATGGTTTGTGTAGAACTCGACAAGATCACCTTTCAATTTTTTCAAAGAGGGAAGATCGAAGATAAATCCGTGACCTGCTGGATAATAGGAGAAATGGAGATGATTGCGATATGAGGGGGGAAGACCTAAGTGATCAAAGCAATACTCCGTTGCTGCGAAGGGAGTGCGGCAGTCGTAATATCCCGATCCAATAAAAACCTGCATTTCTCCATTTTTAACAAGTGTACGACGGATCCTTTGAGAGAGCTCTGGCCAAGAGATAGAGTCGTAAGTTGTAAAGTCCCAACTGTCATTTGACCAAAATAAATAGGATACAAAAGGGGCGTGGAGTTCTAACTCTTGTTGAAGGTAGGCTTTAAAGCTAGGTTGTATCCCTTGCATATCTCTATAGCTAGGATCTTTCTCTTGTTTTCCCGACATACTCCAGTCGCTTTTGTAGCGCGTATCGAGTCCGCCGAGGACTTTTCTTTCCGATGCAAAAAATTCTTGGGTGTAAAGATCTTCATCAAATCGCCCTGCGTAACGGCGCACAGTGTCTTCATTGAGGCCAATTAATTCGGAGAGTTTTGTATAGAAATAATCTTGTTCAAATGGGCTTAAGCGATTGGGTTGTAAAAGAAAAGGAAGGTAATCTTCATAACAAAAGCGTCTTGCGTAATCGATGATTTCGCCTAAAGGTAACTCTTTCCCAAATTTTCCATGATACCAGGCAGTAGCTGCAAAGGTGGGGATTAAAAGAGCATCGGGAAGAAGTTGATTGTGTTGAGAAAGGAGTGTTGTGTAGTCGATTGCAGGACTTAAAAGAAGAAGGCCATGAAGATTTATGTCGTAACCATTTAAAGCTTCTGCAAGCCCGCAGCTGCGCGTTGCTCCATAGCTAAATCCTCCGATGTATTTCGGGTGATCCCATTTTTCGTAACAGGAGATAAAGGTGTCGATGAATTTAGCTAAGATTGCGATATCTCCTTCCGTGCTGAAAAAAGGGAAATCGACCTCTTCATCATCATCTGATTTTGCAATTTTGCTATAGCCTGTTCCCACTGGGTCGACAAAGACGAGATCGGTCCACGGAAGAAGGCTTTCGGGGTTGTCGATCATTTGGTAAGGGGGAAGAAGTTTTTTCCCCTCTTCTGATAATTTCATACGCACGGGGCCGATGGAGCAAATGGCTTCCCATCCTCCTGCGGCACCAGGGCCTCCTGGGAAAAAGAATGTGATGGGGCGATTTTCGTCCCCTTCAGCAAAGTAGGCGATGTAAAATAGGCGCGCGAGTTCTTCTGCTTTTCGGTCTACGATTGGCATCAAACCGGCAACTGCAGCGTAGTGGAGGTTTTCCCCTTCAGGGGTATGATAGATATGTTCTGTTGCAATGGGGTCGAGGAGATCTTCGAAAAAATCATCGACGCTTGCAAAGAGAAGCGAAAGCGGAGCCACACAAAACAAAAAGCGCATGGAAGTAGCATAATAAGCATTCCTCCATTCTGTCCAGCAAAAAGCAGCAACTTTTTTAATTCGCTTTTTCAAGTTTGAAGTGCGAGAGGAGCCTTCCTCTCGCTCTAAACAACAAAATCATTTTTAATGTTTTTAATGCTCAGTCACCTGGCTAGCTTTAACGAGGTCTTGCAATGTAGGGGGGAGTTGGGGTAGAATAGCACCTTTTGGATTGATAGCTCAGTGGATAGAGCACCCGCCTTCTAAGCGGGTGGTCGCAGGTTCGAGTCCTGCTCAATCCGTTTTTTTTTTGCGGTATATGGAAAAAGAGACTCTACTCGGCGATTACGAAGTCCCTAAAGTCCGTTTTGCAGGACTCGACGCTCTTTTTGCAAAATTTGGTGAAACGGAGTTTCGGGGTTTCAGCGAAAAGAAAAAACGGGATCGCTTAAATGAAACTCTCTATCAACTCATTGAAGAGACAAAATCCCCCTGTTTTCTCCTCCCAGCAGTACTTGCCTTTGTTGAACGGGTAGAGCGCGAAGGCTTTTTAAGCCGTTATACGTTTGCTAGTTTTGAACTTTGGTTGAATCAATATTCAAAAGTTACTCCCGAAAAAAACTATGAGATCCGCGGTAAGATCGCAGGAAAATGGATCGAGAGAAGTGGGTATCAAACGCTTTTTCCCATTGGGATGGGGAAAGTGTATGAGGGGACCCATATTGTTACGGCCCACCGCTCACCAGATCTCGACACGACGGTTGCCTCTTTTTGGGGGTGGTTAGATGCTTTTGCAGCTCGTGTTGGCGATGCACTCCATCTTTGGAACGTTCCAGGAGGCCCTCCCTCTTCGCAAATTGAAATCGATTGGCTTTTTAAAGAGATCTTTGGCGAGGCGCTCTTTACCCATCTTGCTAAAAATAGGTCTGTATTGAATCTGACAGCGCGCGATCTCATGCGTTCTGATGAACTAACACTTGTTTCTCCTGAAGACTCTATTGTTGCAATTGATCATGGGAAAGGAGATTGTGCCGTTGTCGTTGTAGATGATGGGGGACATTATTTAGGCGATTGGCGAGATGCAGATATAGAAGGGGTCAATCAGCTTGTGATCCACTTAAGTAGCTGCATCCGGTGGTTTGAACATCAACTTTCCTTGAAATGGATCTCCCTTTTTGCAAGACATGGGATTGCTTTGTCTCAAGTTGAAGCGGAGATCCAAGGGTTTTTTGCACAGAAAGTAGCTGATACAGAGCCTGTTTCTACCTTTACGCCCAAACAAAAAGAGCGTTTGAAACGTTTCTTTGCGAAAGTACTTGGGATAGAGGGTGGATTAGAGATTTCCTTTGAAGATCTTTTGGGAGGTCTTTCCCGTGTGGCTAGAGTAGAATCTCCGTTACTTCAGTCAAAAGGTGTGATTGAAGCGCTCCGTTTATTGATTGCAAAAGATGGGAACTCCCCCTCGATTTTTCAATTTCTCGAACAGTCGATCCAAAAACTCCATCAGGTGATCTTACAAATTAGACAGCGATTAGAGAAGTTGGATCTTGCTCTAAAAACAAAAATAGAAGTGTTTGCGCAATACCCAACTGCAGTATCGATGCGCACAGATGTGGAAGAGTTGCGTTTGAAAATAGGATCTTATCTTTCTCTTACAGTAACTCATGCAGAAGAGGGGGGAAAAAGTCCTGTTGCGGGAGTCATCTCTGCTGCGATGTTGCGAAAAACTTCATTGGGGACAGTGAGTCTTCGTGATTTTTGCAATCGCGATGAAATGGGGATCCCTCCCTACTTGGAAGTGATCAGTGTCATTGACCACCATAAATCGAAATTGCAAACAAGTTCCCCTCCATTTGCTTTTATTGCGGATGTGCAGTCTTGCAATACGCTCGTTGCTTTTTGCGCCTTTGAAATCAACGATCGCTACAGCCGCAGCGAACAAAATAGAGAGACACTTCAAAAGGCAATTGCCAAACTTAGTTGCGAAGGGGGGAGTTTAAGCCTTGTGCAAAGGCTTCTCAAAAAAGAAAGAGCAACACTCCGAAAGGATCCTTTTTTCATCGACCCTACCCGAGAAATCGTGGAGTATTTCCATTTCCTCTATGCCATTTTTGACGATACCGATCTTTTGTCAAAAGTGAGCGTGCCTGACGTTGAATGTGTCGTGGAGCTTATTAATCGCTTAAAAAGTTTGATCGCGAGAAAAGAGGTGGAAATTCTTTCTTTAGACGATCTTCCTCGAGATGCAAATTTTCCAAAACAAGCTGCAGAGAGAATTCTTCGACACAAAGAGGTCTATTCCCTTTACCGAAAAGTATATCTTTTCCGAGAGCAAGAAGTGGAAAAGCAGCTTACGCTCTCTTCTCAAGGGAAAGAATCCCATCTTTTTGCAGATACCAAAGAGCAAAATGAGTGCTGCCGCGTAGGGCAAACAAAGATTTTTGCAAACAATATCCCCACATTTTTGCGTTTTGCAGACCCAATTCGAAAGATGTGGCTTACCCATGCGCAAAAATATCACCAAGAAAAAAGGGAGATTGATCTTCATCTCCATATGATCAGCACGATTGTGAATGCTGAAGAGGTCTATCAAGGAAAAAAGGGGAGTTATACTCACAAAGATGAGATGTGGATCTGGATCCCTGAAGAAGAAGAAGCCGTTGAACACTTAAAAAGATTTTTGGCCTCTTTTCAAGATTCCCCCGGCCTAAAAAATAATCCCCTTGAAGTAGAATTTTTAGGCGATAATGAGAAGCTTTTCACGCACATTTTTCAAGAAAGTTTTTTCGATTTACCGCTTAAAAAGATAAAAAAAGATTTGCCAATTACTATTCTTCGCTATGCTCCAGGCTCTTTAAATTCCCGTAAAGCGATGGTTTCTCCCTTTTTGCCCATTTAAAATTATTTAATTTCTATTTATTTAACCCCTATTTCTTTATCCTATTCGATTCGGAGGATTTTTTTATGAGTAGTGTTGCTTTTCAAAATTCTGATATTCAGCTAGAGACTTGCCCGATATGTAATGACGATGTTACTCGCGACCGCATCGTTTGGCATGACCGTGGAAATGCGGCTGTAGAAGGGAGAGTGCAAGCTGTAGCCTGTCATGCAATTGCTTGCGAAGATTGCTACCAACAATGGCGAGGAAGTGCTGCTCATCATCACTGCCCGATATGCAGGATGCCATTTAGACAAATGACTATCCTGCATCCGAATCTAGCAATGGGTCAGGAAGGGCGAAGAGAAGTCCTCGGAGATGACGAGGTGGATCCCATTGCAGGTGGTAATGAAGTACATGTGTTGTTAGCAAACTTTAGAGATCATCTAAGAGCAGAGAGAGCTGAGGCTCAGGCAGCACTAGATTTTGATCGGATAGCGAGGGATGTTAGAAGAGAGGAGATTAGGGATGGAATTTCTCCTCCTTCCCTATCGACAGCTATGGATAGAGGAATTAAACTTTTCTCAGTTCATACTTGCGCAATTCTGATTTTTTCAATGATGCCTCATTGGACACTATTTTTAGGAACACTGGTAGGAACATTGGCATGTGGTGGGTTTTTTATATGGTTAGGTAAGTCACAGCTTCGTGACTCTCAGAGAGACGAGAATAGACACAGGATACAACAACTTGTAGAGGCTGCTTTTGCAGAGTTGGCAACTGGGGTGGTAGCTCCTGTATTAGTTATTGCTACGCTTCCTTTACATATCAATCAATTAGCGCTTGCTGTTCTTTGTATTACAGCAACTTTGGTTGTGGGGACCATCGCTTCTTATATTGGTCAACGAGCTGGGAGATCCATGCAGCTTATTTACGCTTAACCAGATAATGACACCTATATGGCAAGCATTCCTTCTTATCAGACATTCCAAGGGGCGGACTTAAATGTTAAGTATTGTGCTGAAGAGGAGTGTGCAATTTGCTACACTCCATTTGATCAAAGGGAACATGCCCCCGTTTCTCATATTCAAACTTTACCGGGCACGCCAGAAAGAGTGCAGATAGCATGTAATCGAGCCTTTTGCTGTTTAGCTTGTTATCCAACTTGGAGCC
>DATECD010000026.1:0-4579 GCA_035287065.1 Chlamydiales bacterium
TGGCAAGTTGATCTTGCGTTAGCTTACAAAATCGATTTTTTTGTTCCTTATATTGGAACGCAGTACTCAAATGTCCAAGCGCACCTAGGCACTCTCTCCATTCCTATTGCAGGGAATGGATCGGGAAATGACCATTTTGAAAATCGGATCCCAGTGGGAATGGTCATTGGATGTGTAATTTCGAACGGGAGATATTTTATGCTCAATATCGAAGGTCGATTGATTAGCGAAGAGGCATTGACGATCTCCGGCGATCTGCGCTTCTAACGGTCTTGTCTTTTAAATATGACTTTAGTAGTATGGACTGCTTTCTTTTTCATTGGTAGTTTAAATGAGCAGATTCGTACGTACCCTTTTTCTCTTCACACTTTTGGTTAGTTCTCTTTTTGCGCAAAGTGCAGATGTGCAGTTTAGCGAGAAAACAGATGTAGACGCAAAAGATATGGATGCTCTTCGCAGATGGTTGCGCGACAAGCGATTCATCACGATGCGAGAGCTTGGAGGAGATCTTTCCCTCACTGGTGAAGTCCGTTCTGAATTTCAGGCGATTAACGATCGCTTGGATGGGGTGCAATTGCGGGATAACCCAAAAGCGACAGGTGGGGTTCCAAGACCGATGTACGCGTGGGATGTCGAGGTGAATCTGATGCTCGACTACCGTTCTGAAAGAGCTTGGGCAGCTGTGAAAATCGAATTTGATAATGACCAGGGGATTCGAAGCGGTACAATCCGAAATATTGCTCTTGAAAAAGCGTATCTCGGTGGAAGGCTTTATCCTGGCGATTCTCTTGTAATCGATGCTGAGCTCGGCAGGCGCAATCTCTTTAACGTTTATGAGTCGAAAGTGGAGTTTGCCTCCCTTTACGATGGGGTCTGTTTCCGTTTTAACAAGGCGTTTCAAGAGATTGGGAGTTTTTATTTTAATGGCGGCGCCTTTGTGATTGATGACACAACCAATCACTATGGCATTGTAGGGGAATTGGGCGCTCTAGGGATTGCAAATACGGGCCTTTACATGAAGTATTCTCTCATTGACTGGTATCGACCGGGTGGGGAAAATGAACAAGGCAATACCTCTTTAGAAACGGCTCTGACAAATCAACGCTATCGCTATTTGGTTTCTCAAGTTCTCAGCTATTACCAGTTTTACCCAGAGTGGATTGGGAAAAAGATGATTAAGTTTTATCTTGCAGGACTCATGAACCATCTGGCGCTTCCTTCGAAATTTGTCGATGGACCTGCAGGACTTCCTGTTCAAATCATTCCGACTGGAGGGCGCAAGGCAAATCTTGCCTGGTACGTTGGGTTTTCAATTGGCGTAGTGAAAAAGGCGGGGGATTGGGCTATTGACTGTAACTACGAATGGGTTCAAGCGCAGGCGTATCCTCCCTTTGACAACTTAGGAATTGGGCGCGGGAATGCATCGGGTCTTGGTCTCTACACTGTAAAGGCTGATGGGTCTGGAGGGCCTTCCACAAAGGCGACAGCTGCGGGAAATACGAACTTTAGGGGTTTTGAGTTAGAAGCGCTTTATGCAGTTTCCGACAATCTCACTGTACAGCAATATTTTCGATATTCAAACACTTTGAATACGAACATTGGCCCAAATGAAAAATATCGACAGTATGAAGTGGAATTTGTTTACGCTTTTTAAAAAAGGAGCGTTCGCATACCCTATTTTGCATGGTATTTTATCTTGCAAAGGTCATTCATCTTCTTTTTGTTAGTTACACGGTTCTCCTTTTTTGCCGTGTGATTAGTTTTTGGCTTCCTGCGTGGCAAGGACACCACCTTGTCCGGTTTTTAGCATTTTATACAGACCCTTATCTCCTCTTTTTCCGAAGGCTTTTACCCCCTTTGGGCGGAGTCTTAGATTTAAGCCCAATCCTTGCCTTTTTAGCTCTTCAGGTTTTAGAGAAGTTACTTCTTTGGGGTGTACAGTGTCTTTTTTAAAAAAATCTTTTTTCATAGGAGAGAAAGAACTTCCCAATAATATTCTTTACTCACCTCTTGCAGGGTGTTCTGATTACCCCTTTCGTAAAATCTCCAGGCGCTATGGGCCTGGGATTGTCTATTGCGAAATGGTAAAGATGGATGCTTTGGTTAGAAAAGAGTCCAATACATATCGGATGCTCGACTTTGATTCTTCGATGCACCCGATTGGGGCGCAACTTTGTGGAAGTAAATTGGAGCTTGCAGCTACCTGTGCGCGCATCATTGAAGACTTAGGTTTTGATGTGGTTGACCTCAATTGCGGCTGCCCCGTTGATAAAGTGACAAAAGATGGCAGTGGTTCGGGGATGTTGAAAACGCCACATCTGATTGGAGAGATCCTTTCTGCAATGGTTGCTGCTGTCAAAATCCCTGTGACTGTTAAGATTCGGGCTGGCTGGGATGATCACTCAATTCTAGCTCCGCTCATTACACAAATTGCAGAACAGGCAGGAGCTAAGGCAATTGCTATTCACGGAAGGACAAGAGAGCAAGGTTATAGAGGATCTGCAAACTGGGATCATATCCGCGCTTGCAAAGAGGTTGCTAAGGAGATCTTAGTGATTGGAAATGGAGATCTTTTTACTGCGGAAAGAGCGAGAAAATGTTTTGCATCTACTGGGTGTGATGCTGTGCTTCTTTCTCGAGGGACAATGGGTCAGCCTTGGATTGCAGAAGATGTCATTTGCACTTTGCAAGGAGGTGAGCCGATGAAAAGGGGGATCTTATCGATCCGAGACACAATGTTAGATCACTTTGCTGAGATTGTCCGTTACCAAGATAACGAAGTTCGAGCCGCTCTTGATTTTCGGCGTGTAGGATGTTGGTATTTAAAACATTTTCCTGGGGCTAAAGCACTTCGAGCGCAGCTTGTCCGTTGTACATCACCTACAGATGCCTTTTCCCTTATTGAGCAATTTGATTGGTTAAGTCTTGCAGATTCTGAGCGAGTGGATCCAGAGCTCATTTGGGCAAATATGTGAAAAAATTACGATTGTTCAAATATTTTTAATAGTCTTGCAATTTCTTTTTGAGACTCTTCAATATCAGTTTTTTCCTCTTCTTTTTTTCCTTTGCAAAGAAAGTGCATGAATTTTTGGTTGTCCATTACTTTCACACGCATGGATTGAAGGTGTCTTCTTAATCCCAAATCTGCAGTCACTACTGTGATCTCACTTCGATATTTGCAAAACTCCATTTGCTCTAAGATATAGGCATCGGCTGTTTGCCCTTTGGTTGTATAGACAATCTCAAGGGGGGATGGGTAAGAGCGACCGCTTTCTTCATTGAGATGTACTTTCCCATCAAATACGATCGTCCCTGTAAGTTTCTTTTTTTCAAAGGCAAGTTGTAAGAATTGAATCATCTCTTTTCGTTGTTTAAGAAGAGGGAGTCTGGAATTAGAAAGAGAGAAAAGAAGATTATAACCATCTAAATAATAACGCACTGCTCAAAATACCTGAGCTTCAGGCTGAGAGGCTGTTTGGAGTGCTAGGTTTCTTCTTTGAAGTTCTTCAATTGTGTGTTGCACATCTTTATAATTTTTTGCGTCCAAAGCTAAAGGACCTGAAAAAGGGTGCGTAAAATTAGCGATCATATAAAAAGCAAAGATAAACATGGTGGCTTGAAGAGAAGAGAGGAGGATTCGAAGCTGAACGCACACATTATAAAACCCAGTGAGTAAAACAATATGAAAAGCGCCACCGATGAGAAAGACCCAAAAAAGAAGGGGCGTGGGATTAATTACAGAAAAAATTCGTTCTCTTCTTAAGGTATTGACCTTATCGAGACCGATAAGGAGATTTTGATAAAAAGCATTTTGTATCGGTGTCTCAATTTGCAGATTTTGGACGGTATTCCACAATTTGCTATAGGTAGGTGTCACATCGGGTGGATGACCAAGTTCCATTTCAGGCCATTCCTCTTTTTGAATAGCTGTCAGGTAGTCGAGAATTGCGGTATGAAACTCTTGTTGCTGAGGCTGATTGGCAAATACCTCAGAGTTACGCCAAAGATCTAAAAGAGCTTCTGATTCCCCCTCTAAAGTGCTTGAAAGATTGACGTAACTTTGCCAGTTAAGCACAACGACAAAGGCAAGTAGAACTCCATAGACAAGTCCTGTCAATTGTTGCGCAGGGTCTAAGAAGTTATTATAAGGATGCTCTTCTTCTTTAATAAGGAGATTGCGAAAAAATCTACTGCATACAACGTTAAAAATATAAGCAGCAGTCCCAATGAGAATCCACCACCAAGCAGAAAGCAAGAGTCACCTTTTTTATTTCTTTTTACTGAATCGAAATAGTTTTTTGCAACTTTTTCTAAACTCTTGAATCACTAGTACATAGTGTTTCGAGCTGGAGAAGCATTTTATCGAGAGCTTTTCTGCGGTGTGATATGCGATTTTTTGTCGCCTCATCAAGTTCTGCAAAGGTTTTGCTATAGCCGTGCTTGATGAAAAGTGGGTCATAGCCAAAACCGCCACCGCCGCGCTCTTTTATCTGAAGGGTTCCTTCACATGTCCCACTTGTCACCTTTTGCAGTCCTTGAGGAGAAGCTAAGGCAATTGCACATTCAAAGTACGCGTTGC
>DATECD010000027.1:0-6219 GCA_035287065.1 Chlamydiales bacterium
AAGAGAGGCCATATTGAGTGATTCGTGAACTGCTCCCTGTACAACAGCCCCCTCCCCTAAAAAGCAAAAAGAGGCTTTCCCCTTCTCTTTTAAATAACGGATTGTGAAAGCAGCTCCCGTTGCAATGGGAACGTGTCCCCCCACAATTGCAAGCCCCCCCAGCAGTCGATCTGAATACATATGCATAGAGCCGCCGCGCCCTTTCGCAATCCCCGTCGTTTTCCCATAAAGTTCGGCCATCATCGTCTCGGGGGAATCTTGCAAAAGAAGAGCTAAAGCGTGACATCGATAGGTCGTAGTAAACCAGTGATCTTTTCCAGCAACAGCCACACAAGCGGTTTGAATTGCCTCCTGCCCCATGTAGGAGTGGTAAAACCCCCCCACCTTCCCCTGCTGATAGGCAGCTTCCCCGCGGATCTCGAAATGGCGGATCAAGAACATCTGCCGAAGGCACTCTTTCAAACGCTTCGGACCTAATCTAGCAATCACCCCTTTTTGGTCAGTCGGGAAGAAATGGTAAATCTTTTTTTCCATAGGCAATAAGCATCCAAGGATACTGGAAATTGGGCCCTCTTGTCAAAGGAGGAAATTCATCCCCAGGTGCTCCCGTAAAAAAATGTTATTCAAAATGAACAACATAGAGATTTTTTCTCAAAAGTTGAGAGAAAAGTGCGGTTTTTCTCCTATAAAGGGCTTTAATTAAATGTATACGAGAGAGGCAAAGCAAGAATTGAGGCGCTGAGTACGCAGAGGAAAAGATTTAGATTATACCTGTTTAAATCATAAACTCCAAGCCAATGCGCCTTTTGCGCGGAGCGCAATACAGGCAATAAAAAAAATCTCTCTGAAATAAAGAAAAAGCGAATTAAAAATCCCCTTGTGCATCTCTAATTTGCTTTTTCTTTATTTCAGAGAGATTTTTTTTATTGCCTTCATCGCCTTCGGCGAAAGGTGCATGGCATGCGACTTTCATTCGTAGAAACATTACTTGAAGCCTTCCTCTGCGTACTCAGCGCCTCAATTCTTGCTTTGCCTCTGCGTATACATCTTCATACAGACCGCATTTTCTCAGAAGCATGAGGGGCTTTGGTACAACAGGGACAGACTATGCGAAAAAGTTTCTGGAAAATCTCTGTATCATACAGTGCGAAAAATTTTTGATGGGAATTATTGATTCATCCCTTTCCGCCCATCATGGGAAGACCGGAGCCGTGGCTCGGGATGACATGGGGATTATTTGTGACAGGGACCGTATGTAGCTCTCCGTCGTCATCTCCATTGTTGTAGATCTGAAAACAGCCAGCTAAAGGGAGGAGCAAAAGCCAAAGCCATCGAGACATATTTTTATCCTTTTATTCAAAAAATTGCAGAAAATTGTGGTTTTCTCCGATGATACAACTTCTTATGGCAAAAAGAAAAGGGATCTACTACGACACAGAAACGACAGGGACCCGTCCTGGCAAGGATCGGATTGTCGAACTTGCCGCCTATGACCCCGAAGAGAATCGGACCTTTTGCACGTTCATCAACCCCGGCTGCCCCATCCCGCCCGAAGCAACTGCCATTTCTGGGATCACCGATGAGATGGTCAAAGAGGCCCCTCCTATCGAAGAAGCGCTTCAATCTTTTGTTCAGTTCTGCACACCCGACATCATTCTTATCGCCCATAACAACGACACTTTCGATCGCCTCTTTTTAGAAGCTGAAGGAAAAAGAGCGGGCCTCATGCTCCCCACTTGGGACTATATCGACACACTCAAATGGTCTCGCAAATATAGACCCGATCTTCCCAAACATGCACTCCAATTCTTACGCGAAACCTTTGGCGTCTCTGCAAATCAAGCACACCGCGCTTTAGACGACTGCTTTGTCCTCCATGAAGTCTTCCGCCAAATGATCGACGATCTATCGTGGGAACAAATCCACCAACTTCTCGATGAAAAAGGGAAACCGATGCGCATGCCCTTCGGCAAGTATGCAGGAAAACCGTTAAGCGACATCCCCAAAGACTACGTCTCCTGGCTCTCCTCAAGCGGCGCTTTCGACAAAGCGGAAAATCAAAATCTCAAAGAATCTTTTTTACATCTTGGCCTTCTTAAGGCTTAAGATAGGAGCCATTTCCAAATCGGCATTACTAAAATGCGGCCCTCTTCCATTTCGATTATATCCTGTTCATTTTCCGTAAGAATCATCCCTTCTTGTAAACCATAGGCTCTCATCGCTTCCATCAATCCTTCGATCTCCCGTTTTTTTACCTCAGGACTCAAAAGACTCATCGTTACTTGGATTGCATGAACAATCCGATTCCCTTTTCTCACAAGAAAATCACATTCTTTCTTCTCTTTATGAAAGTAGATTTCTTCCGTCTGCATTCTTAGATGAAGAAATACCACATTCTCCAGGAGACGCCCCCTATCTTCACTTACACGAAATCCCACCGTTCGAATGAGAGCAAGATCAATCATATAACATTTTTTATTCGATTGAATTTGCTTTTGGAGTGAGTGACTATAACGGCAGATAAAAAAACAAAGATAACACTGCTCTAAATAATCGCAATAATTTGCGATAGTATGTGGACTTCCCACACCAACAGTTTTAGCTAAATTTGTATAGCTAAACTCTTTTCCAATATTGCTTGCTAAATAATAGACTGTCTCTCGTAATGCTTTTTCATCCTGAATCTTGTAACGAACAATAATATCTCGATAGAGAATCCCCTCCAACAAGTCCTTCAGATATTCTGTTTTTTCAAACTCAACATATTCTGGAATTCCACCAGTTTTTAAATAACTAGAAAAATGGTGCAAGATCATACCAACATCTGTTGTCGATAGAGCTTTTTTAGAAAGCACTTCTGGATACTGATGACGTACAATTTCAAAAAAAGAGAGCGGAAACACCTCCAATTGAATGTACCTACCTGTTAAATGCGTCCCTAATTCCTTGCTTAAAAGTCTTGCATTTGATCCTGTAATATAGACCTTTTTCCCTTGCTCATACAGCCTTCGGACAAAGCGCTCCCAACCTTCGATATTTTGGATTTCGTCAAAGTAAAACGTAGACTGATTCCCGAATAACTCGATGAACACCTCCAGCAATATCTGAAAGTCATTTACTTGGAATTGCACAAGCCGCTCATCATCGAAATTAAAGTAGTAATCTGCTTGGGCAGTTGTCGTAACCGATTCTGATTGCAATATACGCTGGATAGTCGATTTTCCAGATCTTCGGATTCCGCTGAGAATAATGATATTGGGGTCATTTGCAAAGCGCTGAACCCTTTCACTCAGCGTGCGACGATATAACTTCTTCGGGGATCGATATTGCAATTGATCCATGATGATCTGCTTAAGAACTTCTCTATCCATGCACCCTCCTCTTTTCTTACATTATATCACAAAACCGTGTATTGCTAATGCACGGTTTTGCAAAAAACAGCGCACTAAGGATACATAGACTCTCAAAGCATTCTACTTTAGCTACTTAACGACAAATCTGAATGATCGCTATCTCGCCGTTCAAATCCCACTCAGTCCCAACACACGGCGCAAATTCAACTTTAGTTCCCAGCACTTCTCCCATGATGTAATCTTGATACTTTTGAAAACAGCTCTTCACAAGGTCGCTTGTCTGCATCACAATCTGAATCCGGTCGGTCACTTGAAATCCTTGCTCTCGTCTCATCGTATTGAGCTTGTTGACAATCTCGCGAGCAAGGCCCTCTGTAGCAAGTGCCTCATCAATTGCAAGATCAAGAACAACTGTTAATTCTTTGTGATTGAATGCCGCAAGGCCCTCTTTCACTTTTCGCTCAATCTGAACATCCGCAGGCTCTAGCGTATAGCTCTCATCACCTATCTGAACAGGGATAAAAGTCCCTGCCAAAAGATTTTGCAGCTCTTTGCGTGAAAGTTTTGCAATTGCAGCTTGCGCCTCGCCCATCTTTTTCCCCAGTTTTTTTCCTAAAATAGGGAAGTTGGGTTTAGCCGAAAGTTGAACAAAAGCCTCTTCATCAGAATAGAACGCAATCTCTTTCACATTGAGCTCCTCTGCAATGAGCTCTTTTTGTTTCTGCAGCGCGGAAAAAAGCTCCCCATTCGATGTGATGAGAAGCGCTTTTGCAAGGGGCTGCCTCACTTTAACGCGATGCTCTTTGCGAAGAGCGTGCCCAAGACTGACCGCTCCTTGAGCCATCTCCACCTCTTTTTCCAAGGTGAGATCTCTTTTTTTCTCATCGTAAACTGCCGCATCGAGGAAGTGTACCGAATCTAGCATCCCCTCCCCTTTCAACCCTTGATAAATCGCTTCGCTAATGAAAGGGATAAATGGCGCTGCTACTTTCACAAGCTCCAAAAGCACCTGGTAAAGAGTAGAAAACGCCTGCCTTCTATCGGGAGTATCAGCATCAGCCCAAAACCTTGAGCGGCACCTGCGGATATACCAATTAGTGAGTTGATCGATAAAAGATGCAATCGGGTGAACAGCTGCCTTTAACTCATAGCGCTGCATCGCCTCTTGCGTCTCAAAAACTAACTTTTGCACCAAGGAGAGGATCCAGCGATCAATCAACAAAATAGGCTCCTCTTTTTTTAGAGCCCATTTGTAAATCGATGCATAGGTAGCTAAAAATACATAAGAGTTCCACATCGGAATGAGCACTTGCCTTAATACATGCTCAACCCCTCTTTCTGAAAAGCGCAAATCCTCCGCTTCTACAACTGGGCTATCTAGTAAATAAAGGCGCAAAGCATCTGCCCCATGGCGATCAAACACGTCATGTGGATCTGGATAATTTTTGAGCCGCTTAGACATCTTATTTCCATCTTCAGCAAGCACAAGCCCATTTACAATCACATGCTTCATCGCCGGCTTATCAAATAGAGCTGCTGCCAAAACGGTCAACGTATAAAACCATCCGCGCGTCTGATCTAGCCCTTCTGCAATATAATCAGCAGGGAAACTTGCCTGAAAAAGATCTCTATTCTCAAATGGATAATGGCACGTTGCATAAGGCATCGACCCCGACTCAAACCAGCAATCAAATACTTCAGAGACCCTTTTAAACTTCTGCCCATCTTTCACAAAGGTGAGATCATCGATCAAATGGCGATGAAGATCGGTCACTTTCTTCCCAGTCAATTCTTCAAGTTCTTTAACACTCCCAATAACCACAAGATCGCCTAAGTCACCTCGCCAAATAGGGATCGGCGTTCCCCAATAGCGATTGCGGCTAATCGCCCAATCTCTTGCGTTTTGCAGCCACTTTCCAAACCGCCCCTCTTTGATATGCTCAGGAACCCAATGAATTTTCTCATTTGCTGCTAACACTCTCTCTTTGATCTTTTCCACAGCGACAAACCAAGTGCTCACCGCTTTGTAAATCAGCGGCGTATCTGAGCGCCAGCAAAAAGGATATCTATGGCGAATCGTCGCTTGATGGAAAAGAAGTCCACGCCCCTTTAATTCTAGAAGGATCTCCTTATCGCAATCTTTCACAAATTTTCCAGCGAGCGGAGGAACCTCTTTCGTAAACCTCCCATTCTGATCAACAGGGCAAACAAGTTCAATTCCCTCTCGTCTGCACGCATAGAAATCAAGCTCTCCAAAAGCAGGCGCTGCATGGACAATCCCTGTCCCCTCTTCAACACTTACAGCAGGCTCCACAATCACAGAGAATGCCCCTTCCTGATCTGCAAAATAGGGAAATAGCGGCTGATATCTTTTCCCTTCAAGTTTCGTCCCTTTAAAACGCGCTAATTCTTCTACAGGTCTTTTAAAGACACTTTCCACTCTACCTGCAGCTAAAATGTACTGCTTGTTTGTCTCAGGATCTAACACTTTGCAATAGTCGATCTCTCCTCCCACCATTAACCCTAAATTCGAAGGAAGGGTCCAAGGAGTTGTCGTCCAAGCTAAGAAATACGTATTTGGCTCATCTAAGCATGCAAAAGCAACAGTTGCAGAAGGGTCATCGACATCTTTGTAGTTTAAATTCGCCTCAAAGTTAGAAAGGGGCGTTCCCAACTTCGTCGAAAAAGGCATCACCTTGAATCCCTCATAAACAAGACCTTGTCTATAAAGCTCAGATAAAACCCACCAAACGCCTTCCATGTAATCGGGGTCCATCGTCCGATAGGCGTGATCGATATCGATCCACCTCCCCATCCGCGCAACAGTCCTCTTCCAATCACTTGTGTAGCGCAACACAACGCTGCG
>DATECD010000028.1:0-8552 GCA_035287065.1 Chlamydiales bacterium
GAGCAACGCAAACTTGCCTATGAAGAATTAGACGTCTCTCTTTCCAAATACGACCAGCTCATGCTTCTTCCTCTTTTGAAAGAAGAGAGACCCTCCTTAGCCACTGTTCATTCGCAGGTTTTGCAGAACGTAGTAGACCGCTTAGATAAAGCGTTCGAAGGTTTTTTTCGCAGGTGCCAGAGAGGAGAAAGGCCTGGCTATCCTCGCTTTCGAGGGAAGCATCGGTACAATAGTGTTTGCTACCCGCAAAGCGGCTTCTCTCTAGTCGGCAACTGCCTTCGGCTTTCTAAAGTTGGCCTCCTACGTATCAAGGCTCACCGACCCATCGAAGGAACCATCAAAACTTGTACTCTACGCCAAAATCCTTCAGGAGAATGGGATGTCACCTTTTCTTGCGAAGTCGAAGTCCAGCCTTCTTTGCCAAAAGAGGAAGCAGTGGGTATTGATGTGGGACTAGAGCATTTTGCTACACTATCTGATGGAAGCGTGGTTACTAACCCTCGATTTTTCAAACGAGGTGCTAAAAAGCTAGCCAAAGCTCAGGCCCAACTCTCCAGGTTAAAGAAAGGGACTTCAGCTAGAAGAAAAAAAGGCAAAGCCGTTGCTAAAATCCACGAAAAGATCCGCAACCAGAGGAAGGATTTTTGTCACAAACTGTCGAGACAAATTGTCGACCAGTACCAGTTCATCTGCATAGAGGATCTTAACATCCAAAAGATGGTCGAAGGTTCTCCTCTTGCAAAAAGCATTCACGATGCCAGTTGGAATCAGTTTCGCCAATTCTTAACCTACAAAGCGGTAGAGGCTGGTAGGAAAGTAGGAGTGGTGAACCCTGCCTACACAACCCAAACCTGCTATCGGTGCCAACACCGGGAGCGGAAAGAGCTTTCGCAACGGGAACATAAGTGTTCCCAGTGTGGCTATACGGTAGACAGGGATTTCAATGCGGCACAAAATATCTTGGCCCTCGGACTAGATGGCCTGGGAGAAATCCCTAGAAGCCTTCGCCTTTAGGCGAGGGAGCAGTCACTTTTAGTATACAATTAGCCAAAAAATGTGAACCGCCTATTTTCTTAAGGTAAGCATGACCTGCCCATTTTCTCGTAAAAACCAGGTGTCTCTTTGGGAGAAATTCAAAAAATTCCTTTTCTTTTCCCGTAAAAAAATTGATCTGCTCAAGCCTAAAAATCTCCATGCGATTCTCGATGCTACAGTAGATGCGCTCGTCATCATCGATGAAAAGCATAAAATTATCGCTTTTAACAAAAGCGCAGAAAAGTTATTTGGCTACAAACAAGAAGAGATCATTGGACTCAATGTCAACACTCTGATGCCTGAACCCTTCCGAAGCAAGCACGACAGCTATATAGACAATTACCTAAGAACGGGAGTAAAGAAAATCATTGGTATCGGTAGAGAAGTTATCGCTCAAAAAAAAGATCTATCCACATTTCCTATCGATCTTGCTGTCAGCGAAGTGATCACAAACTCTGGCTCCCTATTTACGGGGATCATTCGCGATATTTCTCAAAAGAAAAAAATGGAAGCGGTTCTTGCAGAAAAGATCAAAATGGAAGCGGAACTGAAGGCAAAAAATGAATATATCTCCATCTTGAGTCATGAACTAAGGACTCCTCTTACATCCATTTATGGAGCCTTAGGTCTTTTATCTGTAAAAGGTTGTAGTTCACCAAAAAAAACAGAAGAATTAATCAGCATCGCTGTAAGTACAACGGAGCGATTGATTCACATTGTCGATGACCTCCTCGATATTGGAAGAATTCAATCGAAAAAATTGGCAGTGGAAAAAAAAGTTGTCTCTCTGGTTGAACTAACAAAAGTAGCTATAAAATCCATGTACCCATTAGCTGAAGAATATAACGTGTTCATCATTGAAAAGAATTTTCCTAAGGAACTGCAAGTTTTGAGTGACCGAAATCGCTTAATCCAAGTGGTTACCAATTTTCTCAGCAACGCCATCAAATTTTCTCCACCTAACGAAACCGTCACTGTTTCTATTGAACAAATAGACAATGATGCAATACTTTCCGTCAGTGATAGAGGTGAAGGAATCTCAGAAGAATTTCAGAAAAACGTCTTTTTACCATTTTCGCAAGATCCGAAAAGCCATCCACGCATTGTTGGAGGCACTGGGTTAGGACTCCATATTTGCAAATCCATCATTGAACAATTTAATGGAACAATTGGATTTACTTCCGTAAAGAATAATGGGTCGACTTTTTATTTTAAAATTCCAATTGTGGCACAACATTGAACTCTATTCGAAAAATCCTTATCGTCGATGACGATAAAAATGTTCTTACTATCTGCAAATATAGCTTGGAGCAATCAGAAGGGCTTGAGATTCGATGCGCAGAGTCGGGAGAAGAGGCTTTAAAGGTTGCTCTCGAATACCTCCCTGACGTCATTCTTCTCGATATTCTCATGCCGAAAATGGATGGAATCGAAACGTATAAAGCCATAAGAAAGATCTCAAGCTTAGCGAAGTGCGTTGTGATTTTTCTCACTGCAAGTGCTTCACAAGAAAAGATCAAAGAATATCTGAAAGTTGGAAATGTAGCCTTAATTACAAAACCTTTTGATCCTTTGCGTTTAGGAGATAAAGTACAAACTCTCTATGAGCATTTATCCTATTTTGAGGAGCAAAAAGAGAGCAAAAATTTAGAGGGCATTCCTGAAAAACTCTTGACTACTTACCGAGCATCGATTCCAAAAAAACTAGCTCTTCTTGAAGAGCTCATCAAAGATTATAAAGAAAGACGGGGCATAGAAGAATTGAATGCCCTTTATTTTGCTCTGCATAAATTAGCTGGCAGTTCAGGAGTTTATGGGTTTTTGAACGTATCGAAAATATGTGTAGAAACAAAGGCCAAAATTCATGAATGGCAGCGCCTTTTTCCTAAAATTCCAGAAGATCAAATTATAACCGAATTACAGCTCTCCTACGAAGAAATCAAGAATAGCTTTCATTAATAATTCGTTAATCGGATATAGCCACATAATGTGTGGCTATTAGTCTTTGCTTTTCTTTTTTTAGGATTGGATTTTGAAGAGATTCCCGATCTTATCCCCGCCCCTTTAAATCACCCTTACATGGAGGCGCCAGCTCTTAAAAAGAGAGAAAAAGAGATTACGCATTTAGCGCGCAAGAAAAAGCTCTCTCCTCGAAGAAAATATCTCCTTGCGCGTTTCTACATTGAAGCGGGAATGTGGGAAGAAGCAAGAGCGCTTCTTTACGAAATTCAGGACCTTTTGCCTGAAGCAAAAATCCAACTTGGATTTGTCGATCTTTGGGAGTGTCGCTTAGAAGATGCATACGAAGCATTTGAGAAAACCCCATGCAATTCCTTTGCCTTACATGGATTAAAGCAGATCGCTCTTTGTTGGTCCTTGAAAAAACCTATAAAAGCGATCTGTTTGTACCGGAAATTAATTCAGTGTGTGCCCAAAGATAGTGACCTTTACACAGCGCTTGGGATTTTACTCTCTCAAAAAAACCGTTTTTGCGAGGCTAAAGAGGAGTTACAGTGGGCGCTTCATCTTGCTCCTACAAATCGCGATGCGGCTATGCAGCTTGCCCAAGTGTATGATTGGGATAATCATTGGGATCAAGCAGAAAAAATCTACGCGCAGTATCCGGAGGATCACGATGCGATTTTTGCAAGAGCAAAGCACTATCGAAAAGAGAGGGACTATGCAAAAGCAGATCAATTTCTTAAAAATCTTAAGCCACGTGGTGAAAAAGAGTGGCAAGAGCGTTTTATCGTTGCAAATCACATCACCCCAAGTCTCCATTTTCACTCCCATTTTACAAAAACTAAGGAGGACGACCCAACCCTAAATAAGCCTGTTGTCCATGACGAATACTTAAACGCAACAACGCATCTCACCTACCCTTTAACTCCTCAAGAAAGAATCAAAGGAGAAGGGATCTATTTTCATCAAAGAGAGACAAATATTTTAACTCCAACTGTCAACTACAACGCTCACGTTGCAGGAGGCAAATTGAAATCGGAGCTTTTTTTTGCGAGCAACTGGGAATGGGATGTGTGGGCAAGAATTTTTCAAGCGTGGGGGGAAAAAGATAAAGTCCTATTTCCCTTTCATAAGACATTTCGCTTTGAGCCGGGAAGTTCTTTAACCTATACAAGTAAAGAACATGTTGCCCTATTAGATGGCCATAGAGAATCGTTCATCACAAAAAATTTTACTCACCACATCTCGGAAGTGCTTTGGATCACAAAAGGCGATGGCGGCTACGAATACTCTCCTGACATTTACCTTTCTCCAAAAGCTGCTCTCTATGCAGAGAGCAATTGGTATCAAGACAACAACTGGCAAGATCTTGAATGGTTGCGTCTCCAATGTGATCTTTTCACCCCCTATCTCACAAGCTCTTATAAGCTCCAGCGCTCCCATTTCAAAAAGTTAACAACTGACTATTTTTCCTGGGATAGGCAAGTTGTCCAGCTCTTACGGGTGACTTTACATAAGCCTACAATCACAGCTTGGGAATGGGAGCTTCTTTGGGAACATAGCTGGCAATCCACACATGAATTGATCATGCCGATTGGTACGTTTCTTTTCATTGCCAAAAACCAATATCTCATCGGCAACCTTCTCTCTGCGAAAATAGCCTGGCGCTACTATGATAACATCAGACTCATGCTCTCTGCCCATTACTTCCGCAACACCCTCCCCTATCGAGACTATCGACTCGAAGGCTCCCTCGACTGGCAGTTTTAGGTTAGTGCCAACGGTTATAGCCTGTGAAGAATCGATAGAAGGCGCGAAGACGCCAGAAGATCGTGAGTTGTCGATACCCAAAATTTTGAAGCCAAGATAAGATCAGCATACTAAAAAGAGATCTTGCAGAGGGGTAGCATTTGAAACTGAGTTCTTCAATCAATAGAGCGCCTGTAGAAAGAAGGGAGTTAAATCCCCAAATGATGAGAAGAAGGAGGAGGAGAAAGGCGGGATTGAGAACTCCATAAAACCAACTGATTCCAATGACAATGAATGCAAGAAGTTCCATGACTGGTTCCAATGCTTCTCCCCAAAGACTAAAAGGAAAAGCGATACAACCAAAAAGGCCATATCGGGGATTAAAGAGCATACGGCGGTGAGTCCAAAGAGTTTGTAAAAGGCCGAGATGCCATCTTGTCCTTTGCTTCCCAAGTTCAGAAAGAGTAGTGGGCGCTTCTGTCCAAGCGACAGGATCGGGGAGATAGCGGATCTGATAGGGAGATTTTTTTTCCCGCATTGCCCTATGGATGCGCACAACCATCTCCATATCTTCAGCTGATGATTGGCGAAAGCCTCCAACTTCTCTCACAACGTCTGTAGAGAAAATGGCACAAGCGCCTGCAATGACAAAATTGCCTCCCAAGAGATTCCACCCTTGCCGCGCAAGGAAAGAATTGAGATATTCGCTTGTCTGAAATGCAGGAAGGATATGTAAGGGGAAGCCAAGTGTAGAAATGCGATTGAAATTGAGATTGCATCCATTTTTGATTCGAACGGAAGCTCCAAGGCCAGCTAGGTTTGGATCTTTCAAAAGGGGGTAAAGAAAGGCGCGAAAAATCTCCTCATCAAATGCCGTATCTGCATCGCATCCGATGAAGAAAGGCTCTTGACAGGCATTCACCCCTGCATTGAGAGCGTCATATTTTCCCGCATGCTCTTTATCGATCACAAAAAGTTCAGGATGACTTTCACTTTGAAAAACCTGACGGATATAAGCTGTGGGGAGAGTGTCTGTGAATGTTTTGGGTATGCTCTCAAGTTGAAAAGTCTTTTGTAGAATTTGTAAAGAGGTATCGGTAGAGCCATCGTTGATGATAAAAATCTTTTTTTGAGGATAACTGAGATGAAGGAGACTTTCTACAGTATGGACGATGTGCTTTTCTTCATTTCTCATCGCAATGAGAAAAGAGATCGTAGGGAATGTATTTGAGCTATAGATAGCGCTCATATCTTCATTTTGCAGCTCTTGATCTCGGTAACGCACCTGAAAAGCTCCTAAGAAAAAAAGGAGCGCGTACACTCCATTTACGGAAAGAAAATAGAAAAGAATGATGAAGCCCGCAATCTCTAAGAAAGATTCAAGTGGAGTCATCCGAATCGCAAGATATAATCGGTCATCTCCCCTCCCTCTTTTAAAAGGAGCCCCCAGGCCCCCTGCTTTCTTAAACTTTTTGCAGCTTCCCAACGCACCTGCCACGAAGGATCGTGCAAGAATTGTGTTAAACTCTCTTTCCCTATCTCATGAGGAAAAAAGCCGAGCCCTTTTGCAGCAATCACCCTGATTTTCTCATCTGTGTTCTTCGCATGTTTGATAAAATGAGTGACTGCTTCTCTTTGTGGATTACGTACAAATACCTGCAGTGCAGCTCTTTGCACATCGATTGCAGTGGAAGTGAGATAGGTTTCTAAAAAGGTGAGTGGAAAGGAGAGTGTCCGAGCTCCCAGCACCTCTAAACAAACAAGAGGTTCTTTTCCCTTCTTTGCATAATCGATGAGGTGATCGAGAACCTCTTTAGATCCCGATGCCAATAGGTCGTTGAAAAAATAGCGCGCATACCCTTTTTCACGCCCCATCTGCTCGATGCATGCATGAATAAGGCGAGGGCTGGCAATGGAAAGAGCTGCTGCTGCTGCAAAAGAGCGGACAAAAAAACTTGGATCTTGGATCAAGAGCAAAAGAAGATCTTCTTCTTGCAAAGTGGGCGCAAGACGAAAGATACGAGCAGCTAAGGCCCTTTTTTGCCAATTCCGAGAGGTTGCCAATTTTTTCGCTTTAGGTCGTAAAGAGTGGTCTACAATCTCTTTTTTAAGAATTTGCCACTCCTCCGCATTTAACCGATGCTCAAATGATTCTACAACCTGAAGTAACTCGAGGAAATCACCTTGGTAATAAAATCTCTTTTTTCTATGCTGAGTCTTTTTATTTAAATAATGGAGAATCTTTGAAGAGAGCTCACCTTTTCTTTGTTCTCCTCTTTTTTTCTTCCACCGAGAGATCATTCGAAAAAAGATCAGGAAAACAATCGTCCCAATCATGAGTAACATCTCAAAGTAGAGGATGAGGTTGGCTATATGGTAAGAGATCGTCATTTTTTGATTGTAAGTGTTAGCACTTTACTTACAAGTACAGGGACGCTAAAGGGCTTCCCTACGTAGTCGACAGCTCCTCGACTTAATCCCTTTAAGATCTCTTTTTCCGAAGAAAGAGCAGAGAGAATTAAAACAGGAACAGCACCTGGGAATTTTTTTTCTAAAGCCTTTAAGATGTCGATTCCATCCATATCGGGAAGCATCCGATCGAGAATCAAAAGCTCCGTCTTTGCAATATGAGATTTATTGAGCAGGTACTCTTTTCCTACAGCCCCTTTCGCAAAACTGTGCACAGTAAATCCCCTTTGCTCAAGAGCAAATGTGATCAGCTGAACCAACGTTTCATCATCATCAATCAAGACGACTTCTTTTTTCCTCATACCCTTGACCTAACAGACCAAAGGTCGTTTGTCAATAGACGCGGTAAGAAGATAGTTGGATCACAGCGTCAGCTACGATGTCAAGATAGTGCTCCCATGAAAAAAGGCGCGCTGCATCGCTTTTCAAAAAGCGCCGAATATTAGAGATATATTCTTGCCACTTTTCTTCCGGCATCGCTTGTAAAAAAGCATAGAGTTCATCTAGCGAGGAAAAATCTCTTCGATCGATAAAACAATTAGCCGGGATATAATCTGTAATATTGCTTGCGCCCCAGTAGATTGGGACGCATCCAGCAGTAAAACAATCGAAGATTTTCTCTGTAACATACCCTCTAATTTCCTGAATATTTTCATAACAGAAAGAGAACTTAAAGTTCTTGATTGCCTGAATCTTATCATCCAATACCCCGCCATAATTGCGGTACCCCTTCTTTTCCCATCCATATCCAAAAAAAAGAAAATCACCGTTGGGAAAAGACTCAAAAAATCGGATCACCTCTTCCCTTGAAGAGTAGAGTTCCTTTGCATGAAAACTCTCCTTATCAGCGCTTACTTGTGTACAGAGCCTTCTTTGAGAAAAAGGGGGAAGATTCTGAATCATCTGCTGCATAGAGGGGTAGTAGAATTTAAAAAAACGGACGTTATCGACTAAATCATCATCCCAAGTATAAACCCGAAAGGGGCGCTGTAAAAAATCTCTATTATACAGTCCAGGAAGAACTGTTGGGGGTTCCCAAAGAAACACAATCGATGCATTGAGCGGGGTCGTGAAATGCTCCCCAGGAAAATTATAGAAAACCGTCGCACAAGGAAGGGGCCAACCCGCTATTCTTCTTTCTCGTGGAAATGGGGTAATCTCAATTCCCCGCGGTCCAAGCACTTTTCTAAGAGGACCATAGAAGCGTTCTTGATTCAGAGGTTCATCGCAAAAAAACTCAACAGTCCCTGCGAAGCAAGTTGAAACGAAAAGACAGAGTAAGATTTGATATTTTAGGTTAAGTTTCAGGTGGTATCCCCATCGCTACACCAAAAATA
>DATECD010000029.1:0-4695 GCA_035287065.1 Chlamydiales bacterium
CCCATAGCAACTATATCAATATTAGCATCTAAATATTGCTCTTTATCTATACGAAATTCTGGTGACGTAGTAAGAGCATCAATCTCGGTAGCATCAACAAGATAAGCTTCCTCATCTTCCACGAAGCTTAAATTTAACGTCCTTCCAAAGATGGAGGTCTTAACTTCTTGCGCTGTTCTAGCAAAGGCAATACTAATGCCAGGAAAAGTTTTTTCTGCAATTCCTTGCATTGCACTTGCCAAACCATCATTTTTTTCACTTTCTGGTTCAATTGTTTTTGTTGCTGTAACAGGACGAGCAATTCTATCTGCCCCAACCAAATAACTCTTCCCATTAAACTCGACAAGTTTCATTTCCTCGCTTACCGCATTTGTCATACCAACTACTGTATTCATAAATAACCTCTAACAAATTTAATTAAATAACTTCATTAATTATACAAAACAAAATAAAACAAATAAACAACAAAGATTTTTTATTACGTAAGTTAATATATTAATATTACGTTTAAATAGAATTTTACTGCTGTTGACGGCTTTGGAAGGCGCTGCTAGAATAAGCTATTTTTTGAATGGAGTGGCGGATGTTTTGGAGCGAGTCAGGCAACTATACCGACATCAAGTATCATAAAGGGGATGGGATTGCGAAGATTACGATCAACCGCCCTGAGGTGAGAAATGCGTTTCGCCCGTTGACGGTAGAAGAGATGAGCCACGCGCTGCAAGATGCCCGCAATGACTCTCAGGTGGGGGTTGTGATCTTGACCGGAGAAGGGAAAGATGCCTTTTGTTCAGGTGGGGACCAGAAGATCCGAGGGAATGCGGGGTATGTCGATGGACATGGGGTTCATAGGCTCAATGTCCTCGATTTTCAAAGGCAGATCCGCTCGTGTCCGAAACCCATTGTCGCGATGATTGCTGGCTATGCGGTGGGAGGGGGGCATGTGCTCCACGTGATATGCGATTTAAGCATTGCAGCTGACAATGCAATTTTTGGACAAACAGGACCCAAAGTGGGCTCTTTTGATGGGGGTTATGGAGCAAGTTTTCTGGCCCGCATCGTGGGACAAAAAAAGGCGCGCGAAATTTTGTTTCTCTGTCGCCAATACAATGCAAAAGAGGCGCTTGAGATGGGGCTTGTCAACTGTGTTGTCCCGTATGAGGAATTGGAAAAGACAACGATTTCTTGGTGTAAGGAAATTCTTCAACACTCCCCCATCGCCCTCCGCTGCTTAAAAGCGGGGCTCAACGCCGACTGCGATGGGCAAGCAGGACTTCAGGAACTGGCTGGCAATGCGACGATGCTCTTCTATATGACTGAAGAGGGGCAAGAGGGGCGAAATGCTTTCAATGAGAAGAGAAAACCTGACTTTTCTAAGTTTCCAAGACAGCCATGAATCCCGCAAAAGCTCTTCTTTTCGCAGCAAGGCCAAAAACCTTACCTGCATCTCTTTCCCCTGTCTTTTTAGGAGGGTTCCTTGCGATCAAGGCGGGAGAGTTTCATCCGCTCACCTTTACCCTCACTCTACTTTTTTCTTTACTTATCCAAATCGGCACCAACTATGCCAATGATTATTTTGACTTTATAAAGGGGGCCGACACCTCGGCAAGAATCGGTCCCAAAAGAGCCGTTCAGCAAGGGTGGATTGAGCCCAAAGCGATGTGGCAGATAGCTCTTCTCACCTTCGCTTCCGCCTTCCTCATCGCGATCCCCCTCATGCTTAAAGCGGGACTTTGGAGCGTACTTGTTGCTGCTCTTTGCATCCTATTCGGAATCCTCTACACAGGAGGCCCCAAACCCCTCGGCTACTTAGGTCTTGGAGAGCTCCTCGTCTTCTTTTTCTTTGGCCCTGTCGCTTTAGCTGGCACCTATTTTCTACAAACAGGCCATCTCACAAATGCAGTTTGGCTTGCGAGCATACCCCCAGGTCTTCTTTCTGCAGCTATCCTCACAGCAAATAACTTGCGCGACTATGCAACAGATGCAGTTGCTTGCAAAAAAACAGTTGTCGTCCGCTTTGGACTCCTCTTTGGCAAAAGACTCTTTCTCTCTTTCCTCTTGCTTGCAGCCCTTTTCTCCATCCCCTTCTCCCCCCTCCTCCCCCTTGTTTTTCTAGCAACACCTCTCAATGATGTTGCTAAAGAGAATTTTCCTCCGCTTCTTCCCAAAACCGCCCGGTTGCTCCTACTCTACACAGCAGCATTTTGCCTCTTGGTTTGAAAGTCGATGTGCTAATGACTTTGCACTTTATCCTTAATGTGCAGGATGAATTTCAAGTTCTAGCCCACAAGCTTTGATGGCGTTAATAAGCGTTGAAAATCTGGCTTTCCCTTTTTGTGAAAGGCTCCGATAAAAACTTTCTCGACTCACTTCCATTTTTGTTGAAATTTCGGTCATGCCACCGTGAGCTTCGACAACATCACGTACGGCTAATTGAAAAATACCCATATTTTTTGTTTCAAAGCTCTCCTCTAAACATGCATTCAAATAAGCAGACGCATACTCAGAGTCCTTGAGTTTCTCTATTAAATGCTCTTTGTATCCTCTATATTTTCTCATTTTTCACCTCTTTTTTGTTGAAAGATGATCCAACCAATAATCTTTTGCTTTATTGATGTCCCTTTGCTGGCTTTTTTTATATCCCCCAAGGAGGAGGAGCAAAAAGGTGCTTTTTATAAAGCCAAAATAAATCCTATAACCAGGACCAAAATCAAGTTTTAATTCAAAAACCCCATCTCCAACAGATTCGTAAATCCCAAGATTTCCAGTTTCCCTGATTCTGGTAAGTCTCGCATCTATTCGAGCTAAAATAGGTTTATCCAACCCATCTCCCCATTCAGCATAAGGTTCTTTTCCTCTGCTTGTTTTGTATATCTCAATCTCATAGAAGGGGGTCATAAATCCTCTTTAACCTTTAATTGTAGCCGATCGGACACAAACCACGCAAGCTTGTTTCTTCTTATTTTACAACATTCTTATCATAATAAGGTTACAACAGAGGTCGTCAATAATTTGTAGATTAGACCAAGTTTAGATAATCTGAAGTTCAGGTTTGGATAATCTAAAGTGCAAATTCAGATTATCTAAACAGGCACTATTTAAAAAATCTCTACTTGCTCACATTCAGCACGTTGCAATAAACTAAGCAATCCGATCAAACTTATGTAACAGATGAACATCGCTAATCTCTACTCCTACTCCTTGCCCACGTCTATCCGAGCACTCCCCATTCGGTCAGGCTTACTTCTTGAATGGAATGGGGGGTGGGGCGAAATTGCTCCCCTTCCAGGCTTTAGCTCTGAAACTCTGGAAGAAGCGAAAGAGGAAATCAGTACTCTTCTTCCCCATCTTGCAACACGTCCCGCCAAGCTCCCCTCTGTTCGCTTTGCTATTGATTGTGCAAAACTCCCCTTTCCACCAAAACCTTTTCGCATCCCCTTAGCAGCTTTTCAAACGCCGCGCCCAAACTTTCCGATTTTGAAATTGAAACTGGGACATCTCACTGTTGAAGAGGCCGTGACCTTCATAAAAAAAATGGAAAAAACCCACCGCTTGCGACTCGATTTCAATCAAAAATGGGATCTACATCAAGCGCTTGAGTTAGCAAATCATTTCCCTACACACAATTTTGACTACTTAGAAGAGCCTGTCTCTTCACTAGAAGACCTTATCACTTTCTCTAAGTTAACAAAACTACCGATCGCAATCGATGAATCCTTTCGCACAAATCCTGAAAAAGCGCTGCAAGTCCTTAGTTTACAAGCTGTTGTTGTAAAACCTACCATCACAGGTTTCATTCCTCAGGTGCCACCTCATGTAACACTTGTCCTCTCCTCTTCTTATGAAACAAGTCTTGGCCTTTTACAAATTGCGAGAATGGGCGCAAGCCTGGGTAATCCAAGAACTGCACATGGCCTTGACACCTACTCTTTTTTCCATGAAGATCTTCTCTCTCACTCCTTAGAAGCAAAAAAGGGCTATCTTCTTTGGAAAGGGGGAAATGTAAATAAGAGCAAATTATGTTGGATTGCCACCCACTCTTCACCTTCGAAGGGATCCTATTAAAAGAGCTGCAAAAAAGGGGAGACGCTCTTGCGCTTCAGTTGTTGAAGAAAGGGATTAAGCAAGGAGATCGAATCGCCTATCTTCTCCCCCCTTCTGTAGATCTCATCGCTCTATTTTTCGCAAGTGTGCAACTAGGGACAACTTTAGCCCCACTAAGCCGCTATCTTCCGATGGCGCAAATCGAATCTTCTTTAGAGCGCCTCGACGCGAAGCTCTTCATCGATTCTTTTCCCATTCAACATGATGTAAGAAAAATAAATAGGCCCCCTTTTACAACTCCCTCCTTTCTCTTTTTTACATCAGGGTCAACAGCAACTCCTAAAATTGCCCTTCTCCCTCTTCGCGCCCTTCTTGCAAACGCACGTTCTGCAATTGCAGCGCTCTCCCTTTCTCCAACTGACTGCTATCATCTCAGCCTTCCCCTTTATCACGTCGGTGGAATGGCGATCTTTTTCCGCGCGCTCCTTTCTGGCGCCTCCATTGTCCTCTCTCCATCTAATCCAGCAATCACTCACATCTCTTTTGTCCCCACCCAACTCCAGGCTCCTCTTCCGCAACTTCCCAAACTCCGCGCCATCTTAATGGGGGGCGCCCCCCTCCCCTCGATAACGCCCCCCCATCTTCCCCTCC
>DATECD010000030.1:0-2206 GCA_035287065.1 Chlamydiales bacterium
CAAAGGGATATTTTAAATTTTTAGGGCCAATCTGGCCCTAGTGTAAAGAAATCTTATCAAATAATATTTGGCATTTATTTTATTCTCTCTAATCATTTCCAATCCTTAGCACCCTTTTGCCTATGGTCTAAAATTTGCTTATTGGAATGGCTAATGAAGGATCAAGAAGCAGCTTTCCAAGAGTTAAAACGCTCCTTTTTGCACTTTTCCGTCAGTGGAAAACCCTACCTTTTCCACACACCTTCTTTTGATCTTTTTGAATTAGACAGCATTGCAGAAAGTGTAATGGGAGAGACCACCTCGTCTTCTCCTAGCCAACTCTCTACTTCAGAATGGGAGGCCCTTGAAGAACTTCTCGGATTAAACCCTTCTCCATCCACTACTCTTCACGAAGTGCCGCTTGTTAGGGCTATCTCTTTAGAACTCAATCACGTCTGCAATCTTCGGTGTCAATATTGTTACGTTTTTTCTAAAGATCAACATCAATTACCACTTGATGCGCCAAAACAGATGAAATGGGAAACGGCCAAGTCTGTTCTGGATTATTTTCTCTCCCCTCTTCCTCAGGGGAGTCCATTCTTTATTCGTCTATTTGGCGGAGAACCTCTCTTAAGTTTTCCGTTGATCAAGAAGATCGTTGAATACGTAGACCAGTGCAGAGAGAAAAAATCCCTAGAAATTGAATATATGTTGATCTCGAACGGAACGATCCTGAATGAAGAGATTGAAGAGTTTCTTAAAAAACATGAGGTTCATCTTGGCTTTAGCATCGATGGCCCATCGAAACAACATGACATTCTTCGCCCAACATTAGCCGGGAAGGGAAGTTTCGAGAAAATTGAAATGCATCGTCGAAAACTGGCATCGGTACAAATCTCTAACCAACCGATGGCAAATGTTGTGGTTAACAAAAAAAATCCCGACATGTTTGAGAATTTTTTAAGTCTAAGAGATCAAGGATATGAATCGGTTCATTTTAATTTGATTTTTACAGACAATCCCGATTTTCAGCTCGATGTCCAAGATTTCCCTCGGTTGAAAGCTGAATACGAAAAATTTAAGCGTTATCTTTTAGAGGATTTTCCTTCGCGTTTACCTGAGACCCCATTAATAAGTGACCTTTATCGTCGAATTATCGATGGGAAAAAACGAACCAACTATTGCGGGGCAGGGAAAGAGTATCTTGGGGTTGGAATGGATGGAGGATTTTATCCTTGCCACAGGTTTGTAGGCTCTCCGAAATTTAAACTTGGGGACTCCTCAAGCGGTTTAAGCGAAGAGCTGCGTTCAAAATTTCTTCTCCCCCACATTGAATCTCGCCCTATATGTCGCGCTTGCCCTGTTCGAACTGTGTGCGGAGGAGGATGTGGGCATTCAAATCTTTTATACCGGGGAAGTATTGAAGAGCCGCGTGAACTTTTCTGTCTTTTAAAAAAATGGGAAGTCGAATGTGCCCTGTATTTATTGATACAATCTCAACAAGGAGGAAGAGATGAAACACTTGAAGAAAATAAAGAAGCCCAAAAACGATCAGCCTAGTCAAAAACCGAAGAAGAAAACAAAGAAGGATGAGACAGAGGCCAAAACCTGTCCTTGGATGGATGGGTGATACGGCTCTATCGCTTTAGGAACGGAGAAGATCCTTCGGCTTCGCCTCAGGATAAGGCTCTGTCGCTTTTGCGACAGAGCCTTATCATATGCTACTTTGCCCGGCGATTTGGTTCACTTTAGAAGAAGGGCCGGGCATGAAGAGATTCTTAATTCATGGAGTAAGGGTAGTCTGCGCGGCCTTGATCACATTGGTGATCACCTTTTTCCCCTTTTGGAAGTGGGAAAGCGCGCTTTATGACCTACGGGTCCGACTTTCACCAAAAGAGAAACCAGATCCAGCGATAGTCCTTATTGGGATAGATGACAAAACCTTGGATGCTTTTGAAGGGAAATGGCCGCTTCCTTCAAATGCATACATTGCTCTTCTTGAGAGATTAAAATCGGCAACTCCTTTTTCTACCGCTTTTCTCTTCCCTCTCCACCGCGAATCAGAATGGACCGAGAGAGATCTTCAGGGCCTCGCCCAAGTGACAAGTGGATCTCAGAATCTTTTTCATGCTGTGAAACTTATCCCAACGGGAGCGGACTACCCAGAGAAACGGCTTCCCAACATCACGCCAATGTTGAGTTTTACACTGATCGATTCCCAACATTT
>DATECD010000031.1:0-15440 GCA_035287065.1 Chlamydiales bacterium
GGAAATTTACCTGTAATTTAGATTTCGCTGATGCCATTTTAGAGCGCGTCTACTACGTGGGGAAAAATCTTGCCATCCACACCGCGTTTGGCGGCAGGGGCGCTTGGATTACAGAGAGCTTCCTCACAAGTTATCAAGGAGGGACAACCTCAACTCCTGGAACTGCGTCGAGCATCACTTTGAAATATACTGCAAACAATATCATAGAAAGAGTGCATTCTTGGGGGGTTGGACCCAGAATCGGCACTGAATTAGATTGGAATCTCGGAGCGGGAATTCGATACTTTGGAGATGCTTTTGTCGATCTTTTATACACAAGCTACAAAGTACAGCATAAGTCCAATCCAACAATTGTCGTAACAAACGCAGGTATATCAACTACAAAGACGATCTCTATTGCTAACCTAGACAAAGTACAAACATTGAGAGCTCACATCGATACAGAAATGGGCTTTGGTTGGGGGATATATTTGAATGATTCTAGTTGGCACATCGACCTCTCTGCATCTTATGGATTCCAAGTGTTCTTTAATCAAAATATGTTCACTTCATCAACTCTTATTCCAAACTACAGCGGCAACCTCTACATACATGGGTTGACCGCAACAGCAAGATTCGATTTCTAACTTAAACAAGGTAACCGCCTCACATAAATGGCGGTTATCTCGATATTTATTTTCCCAAATCTCTTCTCTCTTCGCAATCTCACACAAAAAATTTTTCTCAATAGAAAATAGACATTTTTACCGATCTCAATCAGATTTTTTTTGATAAAAATTTCACATGCAGTTTAAAAAGGAAGGTAGATCTATAAATTGCCTTCCGCAAAGACATCATCTACGATGTTTAAGTGTGTGGCGACGAAAGAGAAAAAACTAGAGCAACCAAAATAACTTGCCCTAAAACGGAGAGCAAAAATGAACCTATTCGCAAAACACAAACCGTGGATGATCGCTTCATTGCTAGCGACAACACCCCTCTTTGCCCAAAATCAATCTTGCAACCCAAAAGCTCAAAACCAAGTGTGCAAACCAGCAAAATGTGGAGTACCACAAGCGCCTATGCAACCAACAATTGCTGCATACAATGCCCCTGCAGAAATTGACGTTGGTATGCAAGGAGAGCTTAATTTCTTTGTTGCAGGTGCCTTTCTTTACTTGCAACCTCTGCAAGACAATATGCAAATTGCAACAATCTATGATTCTGCTATCACTGGAAGCTCCGTTACAGGCTTTCTTCAAGGCGCAACAGCTGGAACGACAGCTCATGCAAATACATTAGAAATGGATTACAAGTACAAGCCAGGATTCCAAGTTATGCTAGGTATGAACCTACAAGACGATGACTGGGTAGGTTATGGCGAGTACACAAGAGTTCACGGAACTCACACTACCTCTTCTAATGGCGCTTCTGGCGGCGGCAGTATCATCTCTGATAACACAATGTCAGGGGAAGTCTTTGGCACTGTTTCATCTGACTTTACTTGCAACTTCGATGCTGTAGATGCAATTTTAGAAAGAGTCTACTACGTAGGTCAAAACCTTGTTTTCCAATCTGCTTTTGGCGCTAGAGGTGCTTGGCTTAAAGAAAGTTTCATCAATACCTTTGGCGATGGCGTTGGGACAACTCCAGGGACTAGTTCTAACTACACAATCCGCACAAATAACAAACATGTTGTACAACGAACTCACTCATGGGGCGTTGGTCCACGTGCAGGACTTGAAATGGATTGGAACCTAGGTGATGGCGTTCGCTTCTTTGGAACTACCTTCTTAGATGTTCTTTACACTAAGTACAAAGTACAAAACAAAGCGACATTCAACGAGACTGTCACAAATGCAAGTACAGGCATAACCACGACAAAAGCAGTCTCTATGGCAAATAAAGACATCGTGAAAGCTCTTAGAACCCACGTAGATACTGAAATGGGTTTTGGCTGGGGCATGTACTTTGACAACAATGCTTGGCACATAGATCTCTCTGCATCTTATGGATTCCAAGTGTTCTTCAATCAGAACATGTTTACAACTGACATAAACCACCCTGACTACAAAGGTAACCTCTATATGCACGGGTTAACCACAACAGCAAGATTTGATTTCTAAATCGTGATTTGATTTCTAAATCAAAAACTTAAAAAACAGGCTGAAGAACTCAGCCTGTTTTTTTTATCTTAAAAAAGATAAACTCGATTTCTAATGATAAAACAACTTTCTTTCTGGATATCAGCTCTTTTTGTTTCTGCTTCCCTATTTGCAAATGATGAGTGTGTAGAGCCACCTACTCCGCCACCCCCTGCAAAGAAGTTATTGCCAAAACCAAAAGGACATGCAAATCAGATGGCGGCAGCCTACAATGCCCCTTGCCGTATCGATGTGCGAGAATCGTGGGATCTTTTTACTTCTGCAAGTTTCCTTTACTGGCAAATGAGCCAAGACAACATGGAAATTGCTTTTGCCGATGAACTGAATGTGACCGCTTATACCTCTGAAAATCAGATCAAAGGCAATACAGTTGCAATGGATTTTTCTTTTTTACCTGGCTTTAAAGTTGCGCTTGGAGTGTGTACAGATCAGGATGCTTGGGACGCCAAAATTGAATACACAATGCTTCACGGCACAAGCTCTTCATCAACAAATGGTGTCATTGCAAAAGGCTCTTCAAGTGAGCAAGGCCCCCTTTTTCCCATGTGGGGAAATAATGCCACTTTAGGCTCCAATGTATTTAACGATGCGTCAGAAAATTGGCGATCTAACCTCGATGTCATCGATATGACTCTCAGCAGAAGATATTGTGTAGGAAAATCTTTACTTTTTCGCACTTCTTACGGTGGACGCGCTGCCTGGATTTTGCAAAATGTGCACGTTCAATATGTAAATAGCAGCTTTTCTAACTTTACTCCAGGAACAGTCGACATCTATGAAAGGAGCCACTGTTGGTCTTTAGGTCCAAGAATCTTATTATTAACAGATTGGGTGATCGGACAAGGATTTCGTTTTTTTGGAACTGCGGGAGGAGATCTCCTCTACACAAAATACAAATTGCAAACAAAAACCAATTTCATTGTTGCGGCAGATGGCCAAACTAAGTTTTTCATTGGAAGAGAGATCGTCTCCGCTTTACGAACACATCTTGATATGGATCTAGGGCTCGGTTGGGGCTCTTATTTTAGCGACAACAACTGGTACATCGACCTTTCAGCTGGATACACTTTCCAAGTCTTTTTCGACCAAATGATGCCCAAATCCTTCAACTCTCCAGGGAATGCTGGCCAGCAGTTTATGGGCCCAGGAAACCTCTACGCTCAAGGACTCAACCTAACAGTACGGTTAGATTTTTAACCTCAGTTTTTGGTTCAGTTGTCTATGAGATTCAAAGGTATTTCGGATCAATTTTTACTTTTGGAGCCGCAGGCAATATCGGGACAAGCATCTTGCCAAGGCGAAAAAGCAAAAATTGGCCGAAAGACCTTGAATCTCATACAAATGAATCCAAAACTGAGGTTTTTACGAAACCATTTCCTTTGCTTTGGCTAATGCGACATCGATGTTTGTGAAAATTCTTTCTTCACCAATGGAATTTATCAGGCCAAATTTCTTAAGATCTTGCTTTGTTTGTCCATGTACTCCAGACAAAAAGAGGATGATGTTTTTCTTTTTGCATTGGTTATAAAATTCTTCAATTCCATACATCCCAGAGGCATCGATCATAGGGACAAAACGGATGCGAAGAATAAAGATCTTCGGGTGAAGTGAGAGATTGGTTAAAAGATCTCTTAAGATATTTGCTGTCCCAAAGAAAAATGGACCTTGAATCTCATAGACTTCTACTCCTTCTGGGATCACTTTTTTGGCGATGTCATTGGGATCCATTTTTTCTGGAAAATCGACAATGTTCTCCTGAAAAATCTGCGATAGAGAAACCACTTTCGACATTCGACTCATCCGCTTCATAAATAAAAAACTAGCCAAAATCATTCCAGCGGTGATCGCGACTGTAATATCAATGAATACCGTAAGAAGAAACGCTAAGAGCAAGATGATGCGATCTCCTTGAGGAGCTTTTAAAAGGCGGGCAAAATGACCCACTTCGCTCATATTCCAAGAGACCATTATGAGAACAGCTGAAAGAGCTGCCAAAGGGATTTGACTGACAATGGGCGCCAAACAGTAAAGGATTAAAAAGAGGGTGACGGCATGGATCATTCCAGCTACTGGCGTCTCTCCTCCAGTTTTTACATTTGCAGCTGTTCTTGCAATGGCTCCTGTTGCGGGAATCCCTCCAAACACAACCGAACCAAAATTTGCAATCCCTTGAGCAATCAGTTCACAATTGGAGCGATGCCGCCCCCCAATCATCCCATCTCCAATGACTGCGGAAAGTAAAGATTCTATCGCTCCAAGAAAAGCGATTGTGCATCCATCAATGAATATCTCCTTAAATTTACCTACAGGTATAGAAAGAGAGGGAATCGATGGAAAGGGGAGCGTTCTTGGAATTTCGCCAAAACGGGATTGAATTGTCTCAACTGGCAAATGGAATAAGATACAAATCGCTGTTGCAAAAACAATTGCACATATTCCCCACGGAAGAGAGGGGATAAATCTGCGAATCAGCAAAATAACTCCCAAAGTTCCTGCTGCTAAAGAGAAGGTCAAAACATCAAACGTTGGGAAAGCGTTGAAATAGGCGATCCACTTTTCAATAAAATCTGCAGGAGGTGTTCCCATTTGCAAGCCAAAAAAATCTTTGATTTGCGTTGAGAAAATAATCACGGCAATGCCAGTAGTAAACCCTGTAATCAAAGGGGTGGGGACATATTTGATCCACGAACCAATGCGAAAAATCCCTAAAAGAACAAGAAGGACTGCTGCAATCATCGTAGAAATGCAAAGCCCTTCATAACCTGTTCTTTGAATGATTCCATAAACAATGACAACAAAAGCGCCCGTTGGGCCCCCAATCTGAATCCGACTCCCACCTAAAGCTGAAATCAAAAACCCGGCGACGATCGCAGTGTAAAGACCCCGGTCTGGCTCCACATTGGATGCGATAGCAAAGGCCATCGCAAGGGGAAGGGCAATAATCCCAACAGTAAGCCCTGCCAATAGATCTCTTTTAAATGTAGAAAATCGATAGCCATTGCGTAGATAGAGATAGGATTTGGGGATAAACTCACGAAATTTAGAAAGAATCATTCTTTTTCAATGCCGAAATTGATCGATCAGGTTTGCAATAAGGCCCGTCCACCCATTTTGATGAGAAGCGCCAAGGCCTCTCCCATTATCGCCATGGAAGTGTTCATAGAAAAGAAGATTCTCTGTAAAATAGGGATCTTTTTGAAATTTTTCCACATCCCCGTGAAAGGGGCGTTCTCCCTTCTCATTTTTTTTGAAGAGATTGAGGAGTCTTTCCGCATAAGATTGTGCCATCTCACTTAATGTGACAGCGCGCTCGCCAGGAGCTTCGATCTTTAACGTGTCCCCAAATGTATCTCCTAAAAGAACAAGGGTTTCCACAAAAAAATAGTTGATTGGCATCCAAATAGGCCCACGCCAGTTCGAGTTTCCCCCCTTAATCCTTTCATGTGATTCACCTGGTTCATAAGAAAGGCTCAATTTGTGTAGGTTTGCTGGATGCTTTTCATGGTATTTGGAAAGGCTCCTTAATCCATAATCGGACCGAAACTCATTGGGATCCCACATATACTTTAAAAAGCGCTGCATCTCTTTTTTATCCAAAAGTCCAAAAAGATGTTTTACAGTTCCATCTGGCTGCGTGATCTTCTGAACACATTTATCAGTAAGCTGCCCTTTTTTATCGAGAAACCATTGATAGGAATAGTAAAAATTAGGAAAGCTTTTTAGCTCCTCTTCATCCCATACGTCATAGGCAAAGAAGGGGATCACCCCTGTTAAAGAGCGGATCCGAATTTGATCGACTTTCCCATCTGGATGGCGAAGATAGCTATAGAAAAAACCATCTTCTTCGCAAAAAAGATCATAATGGCGCCAATACCCTTTGCGCATAGCCGCTGTAACAAAGACAAAATGTTGAAAAAATTTGATCCCCAATCCCTCGTAGACTGGATCTTTCTTAGCCAAGATCAAAGAGATGCGCATGAGATTGAGACAAAAAAGGGAGATCCAACCTGCACCATCTGCTTGATCGAGCAAAAATCCAGGAGGAAGTTTTTCAGAGCGGTCAGTAAAGCTGATGTTATCCATCCCTAAAAACCCACCTTCAAAAACGTTATTTCCTAAGCTATCGACCTTATTGATCCACCATGAGAAATTAAGAAGGAGCTTATGGAAACACTTCTCTAAAAATGCCGTGTCCTCTTTTCCAAATTTTTTCTTTTCATAGTCAAAAATCTTCAGTAATGCCCACGCCTGAAGAGGGGGGTTTACATCGCTAAACTCCCACTCATAAGCGGGAATTTGCCCATTTGGATGTTGAAACTGATCAAAAAGTAAAACCCAAAGCTGCTGCTTTGCAAATTCCAAATCGATCAAACTGAAAGTCAATGTCTGAAACGCTAAATCCCACGCGGCAAACCAAGGGTATTCCCACTTATCCGGCATAGAAAGGATCCGCATCGAGATGACATGGCGCCAGTGGGCATTGCGAACATGCTTATGCCCCTCAGGAGGAGGATGTTTTGGATTATCTCCATCAAGCCATCGCCCCACGTCGAGATGGTAATGCTGCTTATTCCAGATCATCCCAGCAAATGCCTGGCGCTGAATCATCTTCTCCTCTTTTGTCGCCTTGGGAGGATGGACATTTTCATAAAAAAGATCTGCTTCTTTCATTCTCAAAGAAAAGATCTGATCGAAATTTGCAAAAGGATCTTTCATCTTTCGAGGAGTTAACCGTAAAGTGACTACAGCGCTCTCACCTGGATGAATGTTTGGGAAATGGTAGTGAAAGGCAGCTTTTGTCCCCTTTTTATCAGGATTTACTGCTTGCGTTTGTTTTTTAATGAGATAGCGATGAAAGGCATCTTTTACATAAGGAGTCTCATTGGGATGGTGCCAAAGCACTTCTTTATTTGTCTCATTATTGGTAAAAAGGGCCCCCGGTGTAGCTGCTCCATAAAGATAGCGAACCCCCAAGTGATAATCAGAAAGGAGATTTCTTGGAGAGGCAAGCTGACGATCATCTGCAACAAGGCAAAAATCCCCATTCAATTGGATGAGCGGTTCTGAAACTCTTTCTTCACCCCAGGCCCATTGGTTCCTAAACCAAAGCTGGGGAAGGATGTGAAGGGGAGCTGCCTCATTTCCTCGGTTGCATGCAGTGATCTTTATGCAAATATCGTCAGGGTCCGCTTTTGCATACTCAATAAAAATATCAAAGTAGCGATTCTTATCTAAAATCCCTGTATCGATGAGCTCATATTCCCTTTCGCTTAATGTTCTACTTTGATTTTCTTTCACGAGCTTATCGTATGGAAAAGCGAGCTGAGGGTACTTGTAGAGATATTTCAGATAGCTGTGACTTGGAAGTGCATCGAGATGGTAATAGAGTTCTTTCACATCTTCAGCATGATTTCCCTCATAAGGATTCACACCAAAAAGACGTTCTTTCAAAATGGGATCTTTTTCATTCCAAAAAACGGGAGCAAAAAGGAGGATCTGGTAGCGATCTGAAAGACCTGCAATCCCATCTTCCGAGCGCCTGTAAGCGCGAAATCTTGCCTGTTCGTGAGTAAAGTAGCGCCACGCATCTCCATCTGCGCTATAATCTTCGCGAACAAGTCCCCAACCCCTTTCAGAAAGATATGGTCCCCATCTTTCCCACGGCGATACGACCCCTTGCGCAAGACCTGTTCCAGAAATGATCGACTCTTCTCTTACCCTTTTTTCTTCAGGATTCATCTCACGATATCCCTGCTACATATGCTGCAGCACCGAATAAAGCTACGTCATCATTTAAAATCACCCAAATCGGGATGGATTTTAGAAGGTCTTTAAATCTTCCCTTGTTAGAAAATGAAGATAAAAATGTATCTGTCTTTAACTTTTCTAAAATGATTGAAGCCATTCCCCCAGCGATATAGACCCCATTCAAAGCAAGAAATTTAAGGGCGAGATTTCCCGCCTCTCCTCCATAAAGAGATAAAAATAATTCAAAAGCTTGTTTACAAGCGGGATCTTTCTCATTCATCCCCCAATCAGAAATCACCTTTGAAGGATCTTGCTTCTCCATTTCCTGTTTTACTTGTTCTGAAAGCTTTGCTCGTCCCGTATCGATTAAAAACTGAAAAATAAGATGGAGTCCCGGTCCAGAAACTACTCGCTCATAAGAGACATGCTCCATCTTCTTTTTCAAATAGAGAAAAAGGGCAAATTCCTCTTCATTTCTCGCAGCAAAATCGACATGTCCACCCTCACAAGCGAAGGGGAAGTATTTCTTTCCATCCCAAACAAGCCCCACTTCTCCAAGACCTGTTCCCGCAGCAATGATCGCTCGGTTGCCCTCTTGCACTTTCCCCATTTGCAAAGAGGCAAAATCCTTTGTATCTAAGCAATCAACCCCATAGGCTTTAGCCTCTAAGTCATTCAACAACCGAACAATTGTTATCCCAAGAGTGCGCTTTAAAACATTTACATCGATGATCCAGGGGAGATTTGTCGTTTTACAAATCCCATCTCGCACAGGACCTGCAACACCAAAACAGGCTCTCTCGACCTTTATTTTCTCTTCTGTAAGAAACTCAAGTACGATCTTATCTAGACTTTCGTACTTTCCGCTCAAGTATTTACGCTCAATTTGCTTAACTTTCCCTTGAAAAAGGGCAAGCCGCGTATAAGTACCCCCGATATCACCAACCAGAATCATAATCCCACAATTACCAGATAGCGTATTTTTGTACGATCTCTTAAACTGAACTAAAAAAGTTAAGGAGGTCGTATGTCTCAATCAAATCCTGATCCATCCAAAAAAAAGGCACTTGAACTTGCAGTAGCCCATATTAAAAAGCAGTTTGGAGAGGGAGCCATCATGGCTTTAGGGAAACACTCCGCTGCAAATGGACTCAGCGTCATCAAAACAGGCTCTGTCGCATTAGACATCGCTTTGGGAATTGGCGGCGTTCCCCGCGGAAGAATCGTTGAGATCTATGGTCCAGAGTCATCTGGTAAATCAACGCTTGCAACTCACATAGTGGCAAATGCGCAGAAAAATGGGGGACTTGCTGCGTATATCGATGCAGAACACGCCTTAGACCCAGCTTACGCTGCTCGCATTGGAGTCAATATCGACGAACTCATGATCTCTCAACCAGATAATGGTGAAGAAGCTTTGAACATCGCTGAGGCTCTTGCTAGGTCCAATGCAGTTGATGTCATTGTCATAGACTCAGTCGCTGCACTTGTTCCCAAATCGGAATTAGAAGGGGAAATTGGCGATCAACATATGGGATTGCAAGCAAGGCTGATGTCCCAAGCCCTTCGTAAATTAACTGCAACTCTTGCTCGCAGCAATACATGCGCAATCTTCATCAACCAAATTCGGGAAAAAATCGGCGTCATGTTTGGCAATCCCGAAACAACAACGGGGGGACGTGCGCTTAAGTTCTATGCTTCGATCCGAATGGACATTCGGCGCATCTCAGGGATTAAAGCAGGGGAAGCTGGTGCAGATATTGGGTCAAGAGTAAAGGTGCGCGTTGTAAAAAACAAATGCGCCCCCCCTTTCCAAGTCGCAGAGTTTGATATCATCTTCAACGAGGGAATTTCCCATCTTGGATCTTTAATTGACGTGGGAGTTGATACTGGAGTCATTGATAAAAAAGGAGCCTGGTTTAGCTATCAAACCCACCGGTTAGGTCAAGGAAAAGAGGCTGTTCGGGAAGAACTAAAAACCCATCCTAAATTAGCTGAAGAAATCGAAAAAGGGATCTACGCCAAGATCTCAGCAGGAAATGCAATCTCTCTGCCGAAGCCCGCTGAAGAGGCGCCTTCGCTTGTCTAACCCATCATAAATCTCTTGGAAGGGTGAGGTCCAAAGCCTTAGCTCTTCCAAGGATTTTCTAAAGAAGAGCATCTCTTCTTCAAAGATTTTCTCCGCTCCTTCTTTCCCAAGACTTTGAACAACATTGATCTGCTCTTTTTGGTCTTGAACCTGATCATCGAGGTCATCTGCAATCTGAAACGCTACGCCAAGATGTTTGGCGCACTCCTCCACTTTGGCTATTGCTTCTAGCTCTCCGCCACCAAATAACCAACCAAACACAAAAGAGAGCTGAAAAAGGGGCACTGTCTTTTGCAACATCACTTGAGAAACAGTCTTCCAGCTTGTATCTGGAGGAAAAAGATCGAGATATTGACCATTCGTTGCTCCTTGTAAACCGCCGCAACGGGTCGCAATCTGTAACGAGAAAAAAGCGGCCTCATCTGCCCGTTGCAAAAAGTTACATTTCTTCCTCATTTCGATCTGATTGCGATAAATTCCCCCATATCCTTCTGCAATCAATGTGTAACTTGCTAAAATAGCAACACTTTCCCCAAATGCTTTATGCAGTGAAGGGCGATCCCTTCGAAAATCATCATTATCCATTGAGGGAAGATCATCAGCAATCAATGAGGCTGTGTGAAAAAATTCAGCGCTTAAGGCAGCCGGCATGACATCAAGTCCATATCCCAAGGCTTCCGCCACCCCTAAAACTAAAACAGGGCGGATCCTTTTGCCTCCTGAAAGAAGGGCATACTCACAAGCATCGCGAAGCTTATTTTTCTCACCCATTTGGTTCACAAATGAAACTAAGGCTTCCTCAAATCTACGAAGATGCGCTTCAAGAAACATTGATTTTTCCAGTGATTTGCTGCCCAGGCAAAATCATCCCTTTCACAAGCTGTAAAGGATAAATGATGGCCTCTTTCCCCACAAATGTGCCCGGATTGAGAACCGCATTACATCCCACTTGAGCTCTATCGCCAAGGATTGCGCCAAGCTTTGCAAGTCCAGGCATAACTGGCCTTCGATCTAAGCGCAAATTGGCACACTTAACACCCGCTCCTAAATTTACCGAATTTCCTAAAATAGAGTCTCCCACATAGGTGAAATGCGCAGCTGCTGCATAGTTTAAAAAAATGGAGTGTTTCACTTCTGTCGCATGACCAACTACACAACAGTCTCCCAAAATCACCCCTCCGCGAAGATAGGCGCCATGTCTTAAAATACAGTTTTTCCCAATGATACAAGGCCCCTGAATATAGACACCCGGCTCAATCACAGTCCCTTTTCCAATGCTAATCAGATTAGGAAGATCAAGATAGGCATGTTTAGGAACTTTGATCTCAATTTTTGCTGTATACTGACTTAAATAACGATCCATCACCAAAAGAGGAGACCAGATCTTTTCTCCCTCTTCCCAAAGAACTTTGTGAGCAAACTCTTCCAAAGAGAAAAAGTCTTCCAGTTTCGCGTGCATCATCATCCTTGAAGTGTATACCTTTTGCTGCCATTTTTCCACGTCCTAAAGTTTGTCCAACTTTCCCCACACTCCAAAAATAGAAACAATATATATAGAAATAAATACTCTTCTTCTACCTGTGTGGAAATGTCGATAAGTGTCCGAACGCCTCTCCTAGAAAAAAGTGTTGATAACTTGTTGATGGGCTGTTGAAAAATGGGAAGTTTTCAACAATGCGTTCACTTTTCAACAGCTATCGACAAGTTATGAACAAGTTTTGAACAAAAATTAGTCGATTTTTTGGAATGTTTTGCTCCAACCGATTGTGGGGTGCTCTTGTACTAGGTTCGTGATCTGTGAGCGGATAAAAGCATCTAAAACAGGGTCCTTCTCATTATTTTTTGGTGATATGATGCATCGATAGCTTCTTCCAAAGGGGTTTTCGATTTGCATCAACGTTTTGGAAGAACCTAAGGGAAGACTACTTTCAACATGTTGATCTTCTTCGTGAAACGGTGGGGATTTTTGAATCCAGATTCCATAAACTGTTGAGCTTCCGTTAATTGAAAACTTAAAATGGGGAAAATCGATTGCTTCTTGAAAACAGTGGTAGATGAGAGTTCGATTTTCTATGAGATCGATTTTAAAGTGGTTACAAACATGATCTGCCACTTTTTTTGCGCTATGCAAAGGGAGGTGTATTTTTCCCTGTCTTTCTTGTTTCTTTATGAAGTCGCGAGTATAAACAGTTATTTCCCAAGCAGAAAATGTGCTGGTTAATCTGGAAAGGAAAAGAGTAGGTGGGCTCCTAAACCATCCAGTTCCCTGAAATTGAATCCCTTTAGATATAAAACTTATGAAAACCATGAAAAACAAAAACTATACCATAAAGAATGAAAAAGTTAGAAGGAAATTAAAGAGGTTTTGCTTGATTTGGTATCGAAGAGCCATTGTTTTTAGTTTTTTTGCCCTTTTTACGAGGGCAGCTTTTGCTGAAACACAGTGGACCGGATCGGCTGGAGATAGCAACTGGGGGACAGCGGGAAACTGGAGTCCTGCAACAGTTCCTAATGCGCCGGATGCGATTGTTATTTTTGGTCCCAGTGTCAGTGGAAATCAGAGTGTCAATATAAATGGAAATTTTGAGCTAGGTATTATTCTTTTAAATACTACTTATGACTTAAGTTTTTCAGGAAGTAGTTCTCAAAGTCTAAACTTTTCGACATACTTCACTCCTGCAGAAGCTAGTATTCTTATAACTAACTCAGGTACAAACATAATTAGCGCCCCTGTTAATTTTCCTACAGATGGCGATTTATTAATTGATATGACTCCCACTAGAAATTTAACCATTTCAGGGCTTATTACAACTGGAGGGTTACGTCTTACCGATAGCGGTACTCTAACGATTTCTGGAACGAGTAATGTGTATTCAGGACCTACGACAATTAATCCACCACCTCTAGAAGTTGCTAAGGCCACATTACTATCTGGGGCAATTAATAGTTTTTCTCCCAATTCTCCTTTTGTTGTGAATGGATTTCTTGGTTTGAATGGGTTTTCTAACAATATTTATTCTCTTGAAGGATCGGGACTTGTTACTTTATCGGCTGCTGAGATTTTGACTATTGCAAATGGAGGAACTACATTTTCTGGACAAATCACAGGTGGCAGTGGAGGTGGTGGAATTACGCTTAGTAGCGGCACTTTGACTTTAACTCCTTCTGAAAATGCCAACGACTATGTAGGGACAACATTGATCAATAGTGGCGCTACTCTGCAGGCGGGAAATACAAGCGCTTTTTCTCCCAATTCTTCAATGAATGTGAATGGAACGCTTGCGTTGAATGGGTTTTCCAACACAATTAGTGCTCTTGAAGGAGCGGCAACAGGAAGTGTTACTCTATCAAGTGGTGAGACGTTAACTCTTACTAGTGGAGGACTTTTTTTTTATGGGCAAATCACAGGTGGTAACGGAAGTGGTGGACTTACGCTTGCTGAGAATAGCGGCACTTCCGTTTTAGCTGCTTCTGGAAGCGCTCCTAATAACTATGCGGGGACAACACTAATTAATAGTGGTGCTATTTTACAAGCGAATGATACGGGCGCTTTGTCTTCTAACTCTTTAATGAATGTGGTTGGGACTCTTTATCTTAATTTAGCTTCCAATACAGTCAACTCTTTATTTGGGAATGGTAGTGTCTCAATAAATGGAAGTACGCTGACCATTAGTAGCAATGGAGGTAGTTTCTCTGGGGCAATTACAGGGACAGGAGCGTTAATTCTTTCTGGTGGAACGCTTGAACTTTCGGGAACAGGAAATACGTATTCAGGAGCCACAACGATTGATTCAGGCGCAATACTAGAAGCAGGAATAGCAGGCGGCTTTTCTTCTGCTTCTAATTATAAAGTAGATGGAACGCTTGATTTGAATAGTTACTCTAACACAATTAGTTCTCTTGCAGGAACAGGGACCGTTAGGTTATCGAGCGGTGCGACTTTGACTATTGCAAATGGAGGAACTACATTTTCAGGACAAATCAAAGAAACTGGTGGAATTACACTTGATACTGGGGTTGGGATCTTGATTTTATCTGCTTCTGGAATTTTTCCCAATAACTACGCAGGGACGACATTGATCAAGACTGGATCTATTTTGCGAGCGGGGAGCACAAGCGCTTTGTCTTCTAACTCCTCATATACTGTGACTGGGACTCTCGATCTTAACGGATTTTCCAATACAATCGACTCTTTAAATGGAGGTGGCTCTGTTACAACTGCTGGAGGTACGCTGACGGTTGGAAACGGTGGCATTTTCTCTGGGGCAATTACAGGGACAGGGGCGTTAACTCTTTCTGGCGGAACGCTTGAACTTTCAGGAACAGGCAATACATATTCAGGAGCCACAACAATTGATTCAGGCGCAACACTAAAAGCAGAAGTAGCAAACGGTTTTTCTTCTGCTTCTAATTATACAGTAGGTGGAACGCTTGCACTAAATAGTTATTCCAATACGATTAATTCTCTTGCAGGAACAGGATTTGTTAATTTGTTAAGTGGTGAGACATTAACGATTAGCAATGGGGGAACTACATTTTCAGGACAGATCAACGGAACTGGTGGAATTACACTTGATACTGGGGCTGGGATCTTGATTTTATCTGCTTCTACAAGCGTTCCCAATGATTATATTGGGACGACATTGATCAAGACTGGATCTACTTTGCGAGCGGGGAGCACAAGCGCTTTGTCTCCTAACTCCTCATATACTGTGACAGGAACTCTCGATCTTAACGGATTTTCTAATCCAATTGACGCTTTAAATGGAGGGGGCTCTGTTACAACTGGCGGAGGCACACTGACGGTTTGGAATGGGGGCAGTTTCTCTGGGGCAATTACAGGGACAGGAGGGTTGATTCTTAATGGAGGAAATCTTGAACTTTCGGGATCAAGCAATACGTATTCAGGCGCTACGACGGTGTATTCCGGGGCTACACTGACAGCAGGAGTAGCAAACGGCTTTTCTTCTGCTTCTAATTATACAGTAGGTGGAACGCTTGATTTGAATAGTTACTCTAACACAATTGGTTCTCTTGTAGGAACAGGGACCGTTAGGTTATCGAGCGGTGCGACTTTGACTATTGCAAATGGAGGAACTACATTTTCAGGACAAATCAAAGAAACTGGTGGAATTACGCTTGATACTGGGGCTGGGATCTTGATTTTATCTGCTTCTGGAAGTTCTCCCAATAATTACGCAGGGACGACATTGATCAAGATCGGATCTACTTTGCGAGCGGGGAGTACAAGCGCTTTTTCCCCCAACTCCTCATATACTGTGACTGGGACTCTCGATCTTAACGGATTTTCCAATACAATCGACTCTTTAAATGGAGGTGGTTCTGTTACAACTGCTGGAGGTACGCTGACGGTTGGAAACGGTGGCACTTTCTCTGGGGCAATTACAGGGACAGGGGCATTAACTCTTTCTGGCGGAACGCTTGAACTTTCAGGAACA
>DATECD010000032.1:0-2859 GCA_035287065.1 Chlamydiales bacterium
TGTGATAGCCGCAAAAAGGGAGCATCGCAAAAGGATCATGGCGCACTTTCCCCACTTCCCCTTTTGCTGCAGCTGTTGTCTCCGATGAAACGGCAGCTCCTAAAAGGACCCCGTGCTGCCAATTGAAAGATTCAAACACAAGGGGGATTGTTGTTGGACGCCTTCCGCCGAAGAGAATGGCAGAAATAGGGACGCCTTCAGGGCGATTGGCCATCGGGTCATAAATGGGACACTGCTTTGCAGCAACTGTGAAGCGGGAGTTTGGATGGGCTGCAGGTTTTCCCGATTTTGGGTCCCATTTTGTGCCAAGCCAAGAGGTCAGTCCTTCAGGAGGCTCAATTCCAATTCCCTCCCACCAGATATCGCGATCTAAAGTCAATGCGACGTTCGTGAAGATCGCATTGGAATCCAAAGCGCGCATCGCATTGGGATTTGTCTTCATGGAAGTACCAGGCGCTACCCCAAAAAAGCCAGCCTCTGGGTTGATTGCATAAAGACGGCCATCTTTTCCAAATTGCATCCATGCAATGTCATCGCCCACACACTCAATTTTCCAGCCGGGAAGCGTTGGCGTAAGCATCGCGAGATTTGTTTTCCCGCAAGCACTTGGAAAAGCTGCTGCAATATACTTTTTTTCCCCTTCAGGCGATGTGATTCCTAAGATGAGCATATGTTCCGCAAGCCACCCCTCCTCTTTAGCAATTGCTGAGGCGATGCGAAGAGCAAAACATTTTTTCCCAAGAAGTGCATTGCCTCCATAACCACTTCCAAAAGACCAAATCGATCTCTCCTCTGGAAAATGGACAATCCAACGATTCTCTGGATTGCAAGGCCAAGGGACATCTTTTTCCCCTTTTTGAAGGGGCTTTCCAACAGAATGAACACCCGGCACAAAAGGCCCATCTCCGATCCGTTTTCGCACCTCTTCTCCCATGCGCGTCATCCACTTCATGTTTAAAACAACATAAGGGGAATCGGTAATCTCCACTCCAAATCGAGACATAGGAGATGAAAAAGGCCCCATGCAATAGGGAACAACATACATCGTCCTCCCTCGCATACAACCATCAAAAAGTTTATGCAGAATCTGATGCATCTCCTCTGGATCTTTCCAATGATTGGTTGGACCTGCATCTTCTTGCCGCTTTGAGCAGATGAATGTATTTTCTTCTACTCTTGCAACATCTTCTGGATCAGATTTCGCAAGAAAACTATGGGGACGTTTATTGGGATTTAAAGGAATTAAGGAGCCCGCTTGGACCATTTCAGCTGCAAGCCGGTCATATTCTTCATCGCTCCCATCGCAAAAATGGATCTTTTCAGGCTTGCATAAAGCCGCAATTTGCTCTACCCACTTAGATAACGAAACGTTTGACATCAGCAGCTCCTATTAAAAATTAGAGCCCTTTTTTCTTCTTGAATTTATCGAGGTACTCTAATGCCTTCCCTGTTCCTAAACAAACAGCAAGAAGTGGATTTGGTGCAACAAAAACAGGGAGTCCTGTCTCTTTAATGAGGGCTTTATCTAAACCTTTGATGAGAGCCCCACCACCTGCGAGCACCATTCCGCGCTCAACAAGGTCAGCTGCAAGTTCTGGAGGGCACTTTTCAAGTGTAAGCTTTACACTTTCAATAATTTGCTGAATTGGTTCAGCAAGGCATTCCCTGATTTCAACAGAGTTAATTCTTTTGGTAATTGGAAGTCCTGCCACCTGATCGCGACCCCTTACCTCCATCTCCAGCTCGTTATTGCCAAGCGGATAAGCAGAACCGATCGTCATTTTGATCTCTTCTGCTGTACGAGGACCAATCATGAGATTATAGGTGCGGCGCATATAGTTCATGATGCAATCATCAAACTCATCTCCTGCAATGCGAAGAGAGCGAGACTCAACAATTCCACCCAAAGAGATAATGGCAATTTCAGTCGTACCGCCGCCGATATCGATGATCATATTGCCAGAAGGTTCGTGAACAGGAAGATCGACCCCAATTGCTGCAGCCATCGGCTCTTCAATCAACACAACTTCTTGCGCGCCAGCATGAAGTGCAGAATCTTCTACTGCCCGTTTTTCAACTCCTGTGATTCCAGAGGGAACTGCGATCAAAATTCTTGGACGAAATAGACTTCTCGCTGAAAAACCGACAGGTGTCACACGCTTAATCAAAGCCTTCAACATCCCCTCGGCAATTTCAAAGTCGGCAATCACACCATCTTTCATCGGACGGACAGCGTGGATCTTACGCGGCGTCTTCCCTAACATCGCCTTCGCTTTTTGCCCTACAGCAAGCACTTCATTTGTCAAAGAGTCCACTGCAACTACAGAAGGTTCAGCGAGGACAATCCCCTTGCCCCTTACATAGACAAGAGTATTTGCTGTTCCTAGATCAATTCCAATATCACTGGAAAAAAGACCAGAAAGACGACGCGCCTTCTTCATCGAAATGCGCCTCCACTCTTCAAGCCTCTGCAAAAAATTGCCAGCTGTTGCCTGTGTCATAGTATACCTAAAATCACTTAAAATTTGAGTTTTGGACCAGCGTGAAAGCTGCCAAAAATCGTTTGTTAAAAAGAGGGCTGTATTGAAAAATACAGCCCTCTTTTTAACAAACGATTTTTGACGCTTTGACGCGGTCCAAAACCCAAATTTTGAGTGATCTTAGGTATAAATCCATTTTATGTCTCGAGTAATTCAAGAACATCTTCCCACGTGAGTTTCGCAATGGCTTCATCATCGCAGCTTACTACTTTCTTGACCAACCCTTTTTTCCGTTTTTGCATCTCCACAATCTTCTCTTCAATTGTGTTGAGAGTGATCAATTTATAAGAAGAGACAGACTGTTTTTGCCCCATACGAT
>DATECD010000033.1:0-3889 GCA_035287065.1 Chlamydiales bacterium
CGCAGATCGATTTTCGGCGCTTTCACGCGACTGGCGACCAGCTTTTGAATTCATTTCAGTATATAGGGGAGGCCATTCCTTGAAAGGAATCCTTTACATACTGATTGCATCGCTTCTTGGCGCAACAGCGAATTTCTTAATGCGAAAAAATCTAGAAAAAGAACCCTCACCTCTTGGGTTTTTGATCTTTTCTTTTTCTTTTGCGCTTCTCACCTCATTGCTCTTTAGCCATGCAGGCATTCACTCTTTTGATTTTAACGCATTCCTCCTCGGATTATTCACAGGCTTTTTAAATATGATTCTCATGCTTCTTATTTTTAAAGCATTAGCAATTGGGCCCGCAGGACTTCTCTTCGCTTTTCTCGATTCATCCTCTTTAGTTCCTTCCCTTCTCCTTTTGATCGATCACGGTTCTTGGAAGCATGTTTCTTTGTATGTGACCTTACTCGGCTCTATTCTCATTGCAACAGGCCTCATCATGGCCACAAGGAAAACAGAAAAAAACATCTATTCGCTCAAGTGGATGAGCTATTCTTGTATAATTTTTTTGATTCAAGGGTTTATCTTTCTTATTTTCCAATGGAAATGTGAGGTTCTTCTTAAAAATAGTTCTCTTTTCTACTTTCCCTCTCCCATATGCAAAGTTTCTTATACGCCTTGGTTTTCCATTGGGTTTTTCCTCATCCCGACACTTCTTTTACTTCTATGGTTTCTATTCAAACAAAAACGCCCCATACATAAACAAGAGTCCTTGCTAGGCGCTCTTGCAGGCATAGCAACTGGCGGAGCTGCGCTATTTCTTCTCACTGCTGCAATCGCAGCGACAAATAAACAAGCGCCCATCCTCTTTCCCCTCTATTCAGCAATTGTCGTCTTTCTCTCAAATCTCTGGGCAAAATGGTTCTACAAAGAAAACGTAGTATGGGTAGCAATCGCCCTTTGCTTTGCGGGAATTATTTTAACGGGTTTAGGAAGCTACGGGGAATTTTCAGCCTAATAGAACAACCCAAATAATCACAAAAACACCGCTATAGCAGTAAAAAATCTATTCTTTTTTCTGTTTTTTAAAATATTCATAGCTTTTTGAGTTAAATTACTGCTATAACGGGAAATATGGATGAATTTATCGAAAAACTTGCCAAAATGATCCTCTTCCATCGCAAAAAAGCTAAAATGACCCAACTAGAACTCGCTAAACTTTCCGGTGTTGGGAAAACGGTAATTTTTGATCTAGAAAATGGAAAAAAAACGGTTCGTCTCATTACGTTGTTTTCGATTCTTTATACTTTAAACATCAAAATCCATTTCCAAAGTCCATTAATGCAAAAGTTTGAAGAATATGAAAAAAGCTAAAGTCTTTGTCGACAACATCCTAGCCGGCTATCTGATTGAGTGGAAAAAAAATCAACACTACGAATTTTGTTATTTAGAAAAATATTCAGGACCTTCCATTAGTTTAACAATGCCCATTTCAAAGTCTGTCCATTCATTCGATCAGTTCCCTCCTTTTTTTGATGGATTTTTACCTGAAGGGTTTATGCTAGATGCTCTTCTTAGAAAGGCAAAAATCGATAAAAATGATCGGTTTGAGCAACTTGTCCGAGTAGGTCAAGAACTTGTTGGCAACATCACGATAGAAAAAGATGATGAATAGATGCCCTATTACCTATGAAGCTTGTGAAAACCGCTATTCACTAAACGGGCTACAATCCCTTTCACCCAAACTCACAGAACTATCCGATTTTCCCTTTGGAAGAGAAGAACAACTGGAACTTGCTTTTGAATGCTCTGATAAACTCTCCTTTTCAGGCGTCCAGCCTAAGTTAAATGCAAAACTGAACCTTAAAAATCATCGGTTTGAAATCGTTACTAAAAAGGGAAGTTTTATTCTGAAATTACCTCATGCCGCTCTTCAAGAACTTCCTCAAAACGAGGATTTAACCATGAAACTTGCCAAACAGGTCAAAATAAAAACCCCTTTACATGGAATGTTTTATGCAAAAGATAATTCGCTTATCTATTTTGTGCGGCGATTTGATCGCGAAGGAAAGAAGAAATTTTCTGTTGAAGATTTTGCCCAACTAGCCGGTTTATCAAAAGAATCAAAATATGATTTTAGCATGGAAAAACTCATTGATATTCTCAATCAGTTTTCCACATTTCCCTCTAAAGACAAAGAGCTCCTTTTTCGACTCACCCTTTTTAATTTCTTGGTGGGAAATGAGGATATGCACCTTAAAAATTTTTCAATGATTCGAAAGGAAGAAGTCACCTCCCTTGCGCCCGCCTATGATCTCATTAATTCTACTATTGTTATGAATAGTAAAGAAGAAATCGCACTCCCTCTAAATGGGAAAAAATCGAACCTTAAAAAAAGCGACTTTTTTGACTATTTTGGAAATAAACGTTTAGGCCTTTCTTCTTCTCTTCTCTCTGCAATTGCCTCAGAATTTGAAAGCGCAATTGAAACTTGGCAGAAATTGATATCCATCTCTTTTCTTTCCCAAAAGCATAAAGAAAGCTATTTGAAGCTCCTCAAGGAACGATTCGCTAAGATTTTTTAGAAAGATTTTGTCTCTACCGTTCCCTTAAGAAAGTGTTCTAAGATCTGATTCACTTTGTCTGGATATTCCCAAAAAGCAAGGTGCTTTTCTCCCATCACAGCAACTTGTGCATGTGGCGCATGCACTTGCAGCCATTGCGAAGCCACCTTGGCAAAAGCATTGGATACCAAATTCAACGTGGGAATTTTCTTCTCATCAAGAAGTTCTGCTTCCTTAGTGTAATCAGCGTAGACCGCATCAACTGCCATCTCAACAGCTGCGTAAGTGGGAGTTCTCAACGCATATGAAGCAAGGAGATCCAATTCTTCTTGAGAGAGTTTTTTGTCAACCATCGATTGAAGCCACTCTTTGGTAAACTTCAGTCGGCGATACATGATCGGCTGAAAAAGAATAACTCCCCATGCAGAACTTTCTGCAAATGCCCAATCCTCTTTTTTCCCAGTACATTTAGGAGATGCGTCTATGAAGACAACTTTTTTGAGTTGGTTAACTCCTTTTAACCGCAGATAAGCATAAAGATCGTAACAGCCCCAAGACCAGGCAACAACTGTGACATTTTGTAACTGTAAATGATCCAAAACCTTTGCAAAATCTTCCCCGTGTTGCGTGTACTGATTATTTTCCAAAGTCAGACTGGAACGACCTTGACTGCGTGGATCCAATGCAATCACTCGATAATTTTGACTGAAAAACTCAATCTGGGCTTTAAATATCTCAGATGACATGCACCAGCCAGGAATAAAAATAAGGGGGTCACCAACACCTTTTTCCTGGTAAAACAACGTCACATCATCACTGATCTTAACGTATTTCGCCATCTCATCAGAAAAAGCAATAGAGTAAAAACATGCGAAAATAGGGATTGCGAACCAATTGAGGGTCTTAATCATTTTCTACTCGTGAGCACCTCTTTCAAACAATCATCGTACATAGAAGGCGTGAATTCAATGATTTTGTATTCACTCACTTTAGAAAACGGATCTTCTCTTAATAATTTCTCAAATTCTTTATATGTAATATTTTTTGCAATGATCACTCCACCAGTTCTAGGACAAAGCCTTCCACAAACAAGGAATTTTCCTTGCTCAAAATTCTTCTGCAAAAATTCGCGATGCATGGAAAGTAGCGCATTAACTTCCTCAAGAGGGCAAACATAAGTTAATACAGCGATCAACATATTCATCAAAATGATTGCTCATGCACAGTTTCCTCTAGGCGACGGCGCGCACGTTTGCTCGCTTGCTGCAATTGCTGGCGCAGAGCTTCTTTGGATGGCAGAGCCGTGAGATATTCGGCAACGTGGATGCCAGCCTTATCGAGTTCGA
>DATECD010000034.1:0-7558 GCA_035287065.1 Chlamydiales bacterium
GCTTTTGGAGTTGGGGCTTGTATTGGAGTGGAGGAGGCAAAGGTTGAAAGAAGATCTTTTAACCTTTGGATACTTGGATCTGTTCCTTGAAAAAGGAGAGACTGAGAGGCATCGATCCATTGCATAGAGTGAATGGTTTCAATGAGCGCTGCTTCATTTTCCCGATCGAGGCTATTTGCGAGTTGGGCTAGGTAATTTTCTGTTTTCTCTTTTTGTCCTGCGGATGGAGTGTAGAGATAAAAGGCTTTTTCAACTTTTGGAGTTGGGGCTTGTATTGGAGTGGAGGAGGCAAAGGTTGAAAGAAGATCTTTTAATCTTTGGATGCTTGGATCTGTTCCTTGAAAAAGGAGAGACTGAGAGACATCGATCCATTTCATAGAGCGAATGGTTTCAATGAGCGCTGCCTCATTTTTCCGATCGAGGCTATTTGCAAGTTGGTTTAAGTAATTTTCTGTTTTCTCTTTTTGTCCTTCGGGCGGAGTGTAGAGATAAAAGACTTTTTCAGTTGGCTTTTCCATTGAAGGGACATCAAGAGTCACTAGCAACGTCTCCACTTTTTTTAAAGAGGCATTATCTCCAGTGAAAAGAAAGGTATTGGTCGCTTTGATGAATCTGGCGCTCTCTAAAGTCCTTAAGAAGGCAGGATCTGCAAATCGATCCTCTTTAAGATCGGCAGTGAGTTCTTTAATTAAGTGGACGATTTGATCTCCACGTTGATAGCGCGGTTTATACGTGTAAAACTCATTACTTACTGGAAGCATGACAGTTGTTGCGTCAAAAAGGGGGGCAAGTTCTTTAATTCTTTTCAAAGCTGTTTCAGATCCGGAGAAAAGGATGGACTGAGTCTCGGGGATATACTGCATCTCATCGATTGTTTCGATGAGCCCTTCATCATCTACATTAGAGTGATTGAGCCCTTTGGAAAAAGTCTTTAGCGACGCTTGTAATTCTTCAAAAGAGGAGCGATTGAGCTTGTAGAGATAAAAGCCCCGTTTGGATGGAGGAGTAGCCTTCTTTTCTCCAGGAATATCAATGGTCGCAAGCATTTCTTTGATCGCGCTAAACTGACTTTCTTCTCCTGAAAAAGTTAACGTATTTGTCGCTTGATTTACTTTGGAAGATTGAAGAGCTTCAATCAATGCGGGATTGACCCCTTTAGATTGCTGGAGATTTATCCCCATTTCTTGGATGGAAGATTCGATCTCTTGAGCGCTTCGATAGAGCGGTTTGTAGATAAAAAAGGAAGTTTTTGTCGATACGCTCTCTTTTCCTGGCATATCGAGTGTCTCGAGGAATTCTTTGAGTTTAACAATGGAGTCTTTTGATCCCACAAAAAGAAGGGAGTGGCTTTCGCTGACAACTCTTCCTGATGAGATCGTGTCAATAAGATCACCTTCAGCAATTCCTGCTCCTCTCAAGTTCGCTTCAATTTCTTTAAGCCCTGTAAGAAGATCTGTTGGCGAGCGATTGAGTGGCTTGTAGACAAAGATGCTATCCCCCTTGAGTTTCCTCGGTTCTGCCATGCTAGAGGCGGGAGGGATATCTAAAGTTTGTAAAGTAGAAAGGGCCTGCGCAACGAGGTTAGGCGTGGAAACAACAAAAATAAAATTAGCGGCTTGTTGAACAACTAAAGTGAAAGGATTTCCTTGAGTAAGAGGTTGCATGATCTGGTTGCATAGAGCCACAAGTGCAGTTGGAGAGTTGTACAAGGGTTGATAACTGTGCACTTCAAGAGGATTATAAGGGGAATCGAGAACTTCAATAAGGGCGGCAACTTTATCGACATTGGCTGTGATATCGGTCAGGATTAGTTGATGTGTTTCAGGAGAGACCTCTAAAATGGAAGCTGTTGAAATCATCGGTCGGATGATTGCAGCAATTGAGTCGGGTTTAAGATTGGATACGCGAAAGACGCGCGTGACAATAGGGGAACTTTTTTCTTGCCCTTTTTCAGTGACAAGCTGCGCAATTTGCTGCACTCCTGTCGCCTTATGGATCACTAAACTATTGCCTTGTTCTAGAAGCTCAAGGCCGTGAATCCTCAGTGTCTGCAACAAAGTGGCCATCACGTTTTGCGGTGTGATGGGAGCGTCGGAGACAACGGTCACAGCAAAATCGAGATCTTCTGTGTCGAAGAGAAAGTTGATGCTACAAATTTTACTCGCAAAACGGATGTACTCTACAATAGAAACGGTGTCATAATTGATTGTATACCCGTTTTCTACGACGAGTGGTTGCGTCGCTCCGCGTTCATCTTCAGCATGTAAAGATGAAGCAAAGAGAGCCCAAAAAAAGAAAAGGGCGGTAAAAAAGCGCATAGATAACAGTGTGTCCGACCTTCATTGAATCGTAAGGCACCGAGACATATTTCCGCAATGTAGCGTTTATTTTAATGAGCTGATTTGGATGCCGAGTTTTTCTCCAAGCTGCACGAGCTCGCCTTTAGCGATCACTTTTCCGCGAAGTGTGAGCGAGACAGGTTGAGAGGGGTCGAGCGGGAATTCGAGCGTGTTACCAGGTTGTAATTGTAGGAGGCGTTCTAAACTGATCTTGAGTCTAGCGAGTTCCACTGTGAGAGTGAGAGGGACGGTTCCAAGGCTTTGTGGTTTTTCTTCGAGAGATTCTTCTTTTGCTTCAAGAGGAAGGGTCTCTTCTTTTTCTGGGAGGTTCAATTCATCATCCATCGTTTCCTCTTGATTTATGTTCAATATGAGACGGTTTTGTAAAATTTGCACTTGAAAGAGGGGAAACCCTTCCACTTCAAGAAGACCAACTCCCTCTTCTATATCGGGATTGTAGGTCCCTGAATCAAGAAGGAGGAGGTCGCTAACTTGCACTTGGTCCCACTCTTGAGAGGAGAGAGCAACGTGCCCAATTTTTATCCCCGCCATCAGCTCTACACTTTTTGCAAGCGGAGTCATGAGATTTGGAGGAAAATGGGAAAAGTGGTGTTTCCATTTTTCGCGAAAAGCAGTTGGCAAAATAAGACGCACAAGGATGTGACTTCCCTCATATTCCAATTGAATATCGATACAAAAAAAATGAGAATCGGGAAGCGTAAATCCCTCTTCCCAAGTTATTGCAACGGTATCTAAAGGGGGAAATGAAGAGGCCGCATCGATTGCTTCTAATAAAAGAAACGAGGTCAATCCCTCTTTTAAGATTTCTGTCGAAAATCCTTTTGACTCAACACTTATCCAAGAGAGAAAGCGCTGTTGGTCACTGCGTGAAAATAAGAGAAAAGCTCTCTCATCTAATGGGGCAAAATGGAGCGTTGCTGCCCAAGGATCTAATCCAAGGCCTTGGATTAGGTCCTCTTTCCCTTTCCAGCTTTGCGCAATCGGTTCCACTTGCAAATGGGCAAGTTCTAGCCTTTTTGCAAGAAGTGAAGTGAGCTCTTCCCAATCGAAAGAGGGGGCATTTCCAAAAAGGGGGACCTCGCTCATTTCTGCAAGAAAGTGGGGATGTTTTTTAATCCAACGGGAAAGGAGTGTCATTTTTCTTTTTCACCTTTTGTCTTTTCCTTGCGACGGAAGATCGGCTTCTCATAGACTGCATCGAGCCTATTCACTGTAAAGGAAAAATTTCCTTGTCTAAAGGCATTCATTAAAGAGGGGAGATTTTGGTTAAATGCAGTGACTGCCTCTTGCGATCCCGTGAGGCGTATGTTGAGCTGGTAGGGCGCTGTAGAAAAACGGTCGATCGAGATGGTGGCTCCATAAAACTTAGAATTAGCAAAACCTGGCGCATTGAGCACAAATTCGGTGTGGCTATCTCCATTGGGGGCAACCATCGCCGTAATATTTCCCACCATCTGATAGTAAAGAGAAAGCGTCTCTGGACTTAAAAATGGAGCTGCTTGTGATGCTGCAGTTTGTGCAATGGGGACAACTTCGGAGGGGAGTACCATAAGAGTGGGTGGTGTAATGGATGTAACCTCTTTTGTTGGACTCCCTTTCCCTTTTTTACTATCTGAGTCTTTATCTGATGAGCCTTCCCCTTTTTCTTTTGCTTCAGGCAAGAAGGGCAAAACGGTCTTCTCCTCTTTCTGCCTTGCTGCGATCTCTTCAGCAGTGTGTCTTCCAGAAGTGGCTTGAATAGCAGGGGGAGGTGCACCTTCTTGTGATGCTTCTTTTGTTTGTTTTGCTGCGATCTCTTCAGCAGTGTGCCTTCTAGAAGTGGCTTGAATAGCAGGGGGAGGTGCACTTTCTTGTGATGCTTCTTTTGTTTGTTTTGCTGCGATCTCTTCAGCAGTGTGCCTTCCAGAAGTGGGTTGAATAACAGGGGGAGGTGCACCTTCTTGTGATGCTTCTTTTGTTTGTTTTGCTGCGATCTCTTCAGTAGTGTGCCTTCCAGAAGTGGCTTGAATAGCAGGGGGAGGTGCACCTTCTTGTGATGTTTCTTTTGTTTGTTTTGCTGCAATCTCTTCTTGAGTGAGTGGCCGTACAGGAGTTGTGGGAACTTTTTTTTCTTCTTCGGAAGGGGTGTTTTTCTTGACTTTAGTTATTGCGACTTCTGCAGAAAGTTGACTTTTTTGGTCTGCAACAATTTTCCCATTCTTTTTTTCTTGGAGAGTTTCACTTTGTGAAAAGGAGGTGAAAAAGGGCTCTTCTCCTTTTTTTTGCATAGGTGTCGTCGTAGGCGTCTTTTTTTTTCCTTGCGCTTCTACCTGTGTGGTATTTTTATCAACGGGCGCTTCTTGCTCCTCTTCTTCTGTATCGCCCTCTCTATCTGATGAACTTGTGGGGGGAGTTGAGGTTGGCTGTTTCTGTGTCGTTTCGCGTGGATAAGGAGTTGCCGTCTCTTGAAAATAGGGGCTACTTGATGTGCTGGAAAGATCGGGAGGCTCATCTGTACTTGCCCAAAATTCAGGGGATTCGGGAAGCGAAGTCGAAGGGGGAGGTGTTGCTAGTTCCGGTGTAGAAAAAGAAGAACTACCTGTTGTTGTAGGATAAAGAGTTGAAGGGGCTGTAGAAGTTGGTGGAAGAGAAGTTGGAGGAGCAGATGTTTTTGCTGTAGAAGAAGATGTGATTGTAGTGACTGCTTCTGTTGTAGGTGCTGGGGAAAAAAGCTCAAAAGGAGTTGGCTTTTCAAGTCCTGTCGGTTCAGGTTCTTTCTCTATGAATTTGCGAAAAGGGGAGCCTTTGACTTGGTCCTCATCGACCTCAGCGATTTTTTCAACGCTTTTATTGACTTGTTTTTGCACATCGGGGTTTACCGGATTGCGCTCAGGAGGGATTGCTGAAGAACGATTTGTCATAGGTGTATTCTATTCTTTTTCTTTTTTTCCAGGATCGTTTTTTCTTAATTTTTTTTCTCGCTTGTGCATTGTGAAAGAAATTGTCCCTTGTTCATCTTGCTCAACTCCCTCTTTTTGGAGCTCTTGGTAGCGCATCTCTTTTTCCCACTCTTTTTTATGGAGCTCTAATTTTTCTAAGTCTTTTTTCTTTTGGAAAAGATCATCTGTTGCAAGATCGACCTGTTTTTGTGCGGCGTCAACGACTTTTTGCTGCTCTACAACTTTTTTTTGCTTTTCTGCTAACTGTTCATTGACAAGCTTCAGATAAGATTCCCCTTTTTTGATCGTTTCAATTAACTCACCTGCATCCATTTGCTCGCGCAGCTGAGTTAATTTAGCTTGCTTATGAGCAAGCGTTTTATCGCGATCTTGCGAAAGGTCGTAGAGTTTTTCGTAGGCTTTTTCAAGAAGCGCTTTTTTTTCCTGCAGCACCTTCACTGCATTGTCAAAGCGATTTTTCTTGATCGCCATCATTTCTTCAAGAGGGTAGCGTTCTTTTGACATCTTATTCTATAGAAAGAGTGCCTTCAATAGTTTCAGGGTCTCTTCGTAGGGGGCTTTTTCTTCGACTTGCTGCTTTAAAAAGCGATTGACTCGATCGATGTATTTGATCGCAAAATCGGCATTTTTATCTGTGCCGGGTTTATATTCGCCAATCCGGATCAGAAGTTCATTTTTCTTATAGTTGGCAAGAACTTCTCGCAATTTCCCCACGAGATCAAGCTGCTGTTTGTCGACAATCAAAGGGAGAACTCGGCTTACAGAGGCTAAGATGTCGATCGCTGGATAGTGGTATTGGCGCGCAAGTTCTGAGGAGAGGATGATGTGCCCATCGAGGATGGAGCGCACTTCATCAGCTACTGGCTCATTGAGATCATCTCCTGCGACTAAGACTGTGTAAAAAGCGGTAATGGACCCTTTATCTGAGTTTCCAGAACGCTCTAAAAGGCGAGGCAAAACAGCAAAAACAGAAGGGGTGTAACCTGCTCTTGCAGGGGGTTCTCCCGCAGCAAGTCCCACCTCTCTTAACGCTCTTGCAAAACGGGTGACAGAATCCATCATCAAGATAACAGACTTCCCTTGATCGCGGAAATATTCGGCAATGGCTGTTCCGACGTAGGCGGCGTTGAGACGCATTTGTGCTGCTTGATCTGAGGTGGAGACGATGATGATCGAGCGCTTCATCCCCTCTTCCCCTAAGTCATTTTGGAGAAATTCACGTACCTCTCTTCCCCGTTCGCCGATGAGAGCAATAACGTTAACGTCAGCAACTGCGTTGCGAGCAATCATGCCGAGCAGTGTCGATTTTCCAACGCCTGCAGCAGAAAAAATCCCGATCCGCTGCCCTCTTCCGCAAGTGAGAGCTGCATCGATTGCGCGCACGCCGACAGAAAGGGGCTTTTCAATGAGCGCCCGTTTTAAAGGATCTGGTGGGGAAGCGATGACGGGATAGGAGTCGGAAAGTTCAAGGGGACCGTGAGTCTCCTCATCGAGGGGTTGTCCTAGCCCATTTAACGTGCGACCCAAAAGCTGAGGGCCCACTTTAATGTGCATCGGGATGCGCATGGGGATCACTTCAGAAGAGGGGCCAATGCCTCGCATGTCGCCAAGAGGGGAGAGGAGGACCTCATCTTTGGTAAATCCGACAACTTCAGCTGCAAGGGGTTCCCCTTCGCGCTTAATGAGACACACTTCTCCCATCTTGACTTGGGGAACAATGGCTCGGATGAGCATCCCCACAATCTCAGTGATCCTGCCGTGAACAGTTGTGAGCTCCACTTCGTCGAGATGGTTGAGGAGGCGATCGAAGGAGGGAGGTAAATCCATGAAGAAAAACTTTAGGTTAGAGTTGGATGTTCATGATCGTCGTCATAGAAGTCATCACTTTTCCAAGAAGAGTTGAGGAGTACTCAATCTCTTGCTGTGCAATGCCCATTTTTGTTTGAACAAGAAGCATGTCGGCGGGGTTGATCGGCTTGTCGCTAGCGGAGAGCTCTTTTAATTTGTCTTGAATTGCGATGAATTGGTTTTGCCCATCCCCAACGTAAGTGAGGAATTTTTCTAAAGCGCCCCCTTCTTTTGGGTGAGTCATCGCTTTCGGGTTGGCTCCAATCTTTTCTGCGACATTGGCCCCCGTCTCTCGGACGTTAGTCAGTTTATTTTTGAGGAGATTGGATTGTGAGCGCTTCATTTGCACTTTTGCCCCCTTTAGCGTATGAAGCTGATCTTCTACAACACCGAGTCCATCTTGAGCCGATT
>DATECD010000035.1:0-14955 GCA_035287065.1 Chlamydiales bacterium
CTTTCGATGGAAACCTTCGACAAAAAACTCCTCTTCTCTCTTATCGATGTTGAAAAAGAAAAAATAAAAACCTATCCCCCAATCCCTTTAACAGAAAACCTTACTATTGATCGCTATCTTATCCATCGCTTTTCCGACCAACTGCACCAGGAGCTTTTCTCTATCCAAGGAATCGCCTCAAAAAAAATCCTCTACACACAAAGAGCACACAATCTGAATGGAAAAGAGCCCTCCTGGCACTCAGAAGTGTGGATTTGCGACTCTGATGGTGCCAATGCAAAACAACTCACTCATACACACGGTTACTGTCTTTCTCCCGGTTTTCTCTCTACTCAAGAATTTTTCTACGTTTTTCATGACAAAGGGCAATCTAAAATCTACCGAGCTTTCTTAAATCATCCTGAAGAAAATCAGCTTCTTCTCTCTATGCGCGGCAATCAACTTCTTCCCGCAATTGCAAAATCTGGCCTACACCTTGCATTCATCGCTGATGTAACGGGAAAACCCGATCTTTTTCTCCAGCAGCTCGACACGAAAAAAAAACCTCTCGGTAAACCCAGACAACTTTATTCTGCACCGCGAGCAACTCAAGCATCCCCCACTTTTAGCCCTGATGGGAAAGAGATCGCCTTCGTCTCAGATAAAGATGGAACGCCTCGCATCTATCTCCTCAACTGGAAAAATCCAGAATCGCAACCCAAACTCCTCACGAAAAAATTTCGAGACAATAGCTCACCTTGCTGGTCTGCAGATGGGAAAAAACTTGCCTACGCAGCAAAAGTGGATGGCGTGCGCCAAATCTGCGTCTACGATTTTGAAAAAGAGGAAGAAACCCAAATGACAACAGGATTTGAAACAAAAGAAAATCCCTCTTGGGCTCCTAACAGTCTTCATCTCCTTTACAATACAGAAGGCGATTTAAGTGAGCTTTACCTCCTTCCTCCCCATGCAAAAGAACCGATTTGCATCACAAGCGGCCCCGGTCAAAAAAGATTTGGCTCTTGGAGCATTCAGTAAAAAAAGTTGAGATATGATATACATACGATGTTTTAGAAATTATGAGGCAATGCCCATGCGTTTTTCTTTCTACTTAGCTTCCTTTTTTAGTCTACTTGCTCTGACTGGCTGCATGAATACAAGCACTCAGTCCTGGGAAGATTTCAAAACAATGGGGCGCTACATGCATCGTGAGATGGACGCGCTCTTTGGCAATGAACATGAGTCTCGCCTTCTTTCATCCAATGATGACTTCGTTGGACCAGATAGCGAAGAATTCATTCCATTAAAAGATTCCGATCTTCACAAAACAAATCGGCAGTTTGACCCCCTTCTTCCCCAGTCAAAAGCAATCCCTGGACAAAAAGGCGTTCCCCTACTTTCTGAGTTTTATCCGGCGCCTGAGTCGGTCAAATCCTTTTTTCGCCCCGTCCACTTTGATACAGATGAGTACATCGTAAAAGATAGGCTCGACGTAGAAGGATTGTCTAAGCTTGCTGCCTATCTAAAAGAACACTCTAATGTCTACCTCTTTGTAGAGGGACACTGCGATGAGCGTGCATCTGCTGGCTATAATATGGCACTTGGCTTAAGACGCGCTAACTGCATCCGATCGTTTCTTGTCAAACAAGGGGTCGATCTCAATCGAATTTTCACAGCTTCCCGAGGAAAAGAGCAACCTCTTGCTTTAGGACATAATCCTGATGACTGGAAAGCCAACCGTCGCTCCGAGTTTAAGATGTATGCGAAATAGAGTGCCTATTTTTTGCTTGCTTCCTTTGCTTATTACCTCTTGCGCTCCCCTTCGCACATCGCCTCACGATGAAAAACATCAGTGGGAATTAAAACTCCATGAGGTGCAAACCCATCTCGACGATCTGAAGCACGACATCAATTGCTTTCAAACCGAACTCCAGATCATCGATGGAAAGATCAGGTATTATGAAAATAGCCTTGTAGCTCTTAAAGAACAGGATCTTGGAAAACAAAGAGACCATCTTGAACAAATAGGAAAAGAGCTTCGCCTTCTTACGCAGAAATGGAGTTCTTTAGAACAGGTGCGCACTGGAGAAAAAGAGGAACTTTCCCAACTTGCTATCCATGCCAACGAAACGCACATGGCGCTTTCGCAATTCAAAGGGAGATTACAAGAGTTAGAACAATCGATTATCGTGCAAAATCGAAGATTTGAAGAACTTGGTAAGATCAAATCAAGTCTTGAAGCCGTTGCAAAATCGTTAAAAACGACAACTCCTAAATCGCACAAAGTGAAGTCAGGAGAAACATTAGAAAAAATTGCAACGCTCTATCACACCAAAGTCGATCGGATCAAAAAAATCAATGATCTTTCTAGTGATCTCATTGTTGTAGGCCAAGAGTTACAAATCCCTGCGGAGTAACGGATGGCAATCGGCCTTTTCGATTCCGGCTTAGGCGGACTTACCGTATTAAAAAAGCTCCTTCAGCTTTTTCCTAACGAAACATTCATCTATCTTGGCGATACAGAGGGGCTTCCTTATGGAAATAAATCTCCAGAAGTCATTATTGCACGCTCTTTAAAGAACGCGGAATTTCTCCTACAGAAAAAAATCAAACTTCTTATCATTGCCTGCTTTACCGCATCAGTCCACGCTCATCAAAAACTTCAAGAGAGCCTCCCCATTCCAGTCATCAGCATGCTCCCCGACAATATCGGAGAGTTTTTCCCTACATCCCATCCAAAAAATATCGCTCTTTTAGGCACTGCAAGCACCATTCAATCTGGGGCAATCCAAAAGCTCATCAAGCTTCAACTCCCCTCTACCCAAATTCTCCCCATCTCATGCCCCTTATTTGTCCCTTTCATCGAAGAGGGGCTCTTGCACCATCCAGCTCTTCACCAAATGGCAGAACACTACTTGAGCCCGGTTGCAGGGGTAGATGCAGCTTTTTTAGCTTGTACTCATTATCCTCTTATTTCTCCCATCATCCAAAAAGTGCTCGGACCCAATACAGAAATCCTAGATGGAGTATCCCAAAGCATTGCAAAAGTAAAAAAGGCCCTCTCCCTTCTCAACACGAGTCCAAGTCCACAAGAAAATCGCTTCTACGTCACCGCAGACCCACTCCGTTTCCAACAAGTCTCCTCTCAATTCTTCGGCTCCACAATCAAACACGTTGAGCTTCTTTAATGAAGATAAAAAAAATGTCCAAGCAAAGCTAAAAGAAGTTTTAGACTTTTCCCCTCTGGACTTTTGACAAAATTTCAGCATTGAAAAAAATGAAAAAAGCTGAGATTATTCCTCATGATGTCGCAAAAAAAACGGATCCTTTTAATCGAAGATGAGGAAGATATTGCTGCGCTCATCAAACTCCAGGCTGAAATTTCTGGGTATCATCTACAAGTCGAAGTAGACGGAATCAGTGGCCTTCGAGCGATTGAAAGAGAGCGACCAGATCTTGTGATTTTAGATATCATGTTGCCAGGGAGAAGTGGCCTCGATGTCTGCAAAAAAATGAAAAGTACACCCAATTTGAAAAATATCCCAGTCATTATTCTTTCTGCAAAAGGGGAAGAGCTCGATGTTGTGCTAGGTCTTGAGCTCGGTGCAGATGACTATGTTCCTAAGCCCTTTTCTCCTAAAGTCCTTTTTTCCCGCATTAAAGCGATCTTAAGACGGGGCAAACCCCCTGAAAAAGCATCAAAGCCCATTCGATTCAATGATTTTACTTTAGAAATCGATCGCTACATCTTGCGAAAGCTAGACAAGATGATCTCTTTGACTCTTTCTGAATTTGATATTCTTAAAAAACTTGTGATGAACCGAGGCAATGTTCTTACGCGCAATCAGCTTCTCGAGGAAATTAGCAGTGACGATGCCTCTGTTGTCGACCGAAATATTGATGTTCATATCGCCTCTCTTCGCAAAAAACTAGGTCCCTCCTTTGATGGTATTGAAACCGTACGAGGCATTGGCTATCGCTTCCGCGAACAGATGTAATTTATACTGCTCGCGTTTCATCCAAAATCACAACCAATGTATTCAATTTGAGACGGAAGTACTATATAGACTGGACATTTTTTTCTTAACCAGTTAATTAAGTAAATAGACGGGGTGGGAAATGAATCAACTGATCTCTATTTTGTTTGCCGCATTTTTTACTACAAGTTGCGCAACAAATACCGGTATCGGAGTAATGTCTGGCGGGGGAGTAGGAGCTGGGGCTGGAGGGCTTTTAGGAGGCTGGGGAGGCGCTCTTGTAGGAGCTGCGGCAGGGGCGCTGAGCGGAGGCCTGCTAGGAGCTGTTTTAGATGAGCAAGACAGAAAAGTTGTCAACCAATCAAGCCCACGCACATTGGAACGGATGGATCGAGGCGATCCTCTGACTCTTAATGATGTAATTCGACTCAGTCAAGTTGGCGTCAGTGATGAAACAATCATCAAATACCTCAATGAAACAGGAAGTATCTACCAATTGACGCAAACTCAAATTCGCCGCTTACAAGATGCGGGAGTCAGTGAACGGATCATCCATTTCATGGCTGAAACAAGGCACTAGAGTGTGTTAAAAAAATTATTGCTGAAAAATAATTGGGAAGGCAGACTACGTGTTTACAGTGCCTTTTCTACTCCGAGAAAGCATATGTCGACACAACTCGATGATCCAGCCTTCCTTGCCTCCTCATTTGCGTGTGATCTCCCGCAAATCTACCGCTCTGCCCTGAAAAATCTTAAAAAAATACTTTTGCCCTCTCTTCTCCTCCACCTGATTTTCCCCACCTTAATTCTTAGTGAGATTCTCCTCTTTTTCTTTGTTTCCAAAAAACTTGTCGTCACTGCCCTTCTTTTAGGCGGAATATTTGCAACGCTATTTACTTACCTCATCTCATTTTTCTACACCCAAACGAAAAGAGTGACGCAACTTATCCAACTCAAAGAAGAATTCTTAAAGTCGTGTCGCGAACATCTCCTCTCCGAACCCCACCTAGCTCTTGCAGAAGCAGCTTCAAGACTTGCCATTTACTTAGAAGGGTTTGAATCTAGACTTTACCCCGTTCATTTTCTCAACTCCCTAGCAAAATGGTTCCATCGCGAGGATCTCTTCCGGATCAAAAAGCTTCTACTTCAGGCAGCTGTTGAAGAACACCTCAAACAAGTAAGACTCACTCCAACCAACTTAGAAGTGCATGCCTCCTGCGCAAGAATCTATACGCTCCTTTCTAGACTCTACCGAAAAGTTGGCGGAACTGCAGAGGAAAAGGCCAATGCAGCAGAAGCGTTAGCCATCCAAGAACTCCAGATTTTAAATGAATACGCGCCAAACGATCCTTGGGTCTACGAACAACTTGAAAAAGGTTATGCAAGGCTCGGAATGCAAGAAGAGCAACTCACCGCCCTTGAATCCCTTGCAACCCTACGCCCTCAAGATAGCAACATCCTCTTCCGCTTAGGAATCCTCTACTTCCACGCCGGATTCAATGCCAAAGGATTACAAACTTACCAACTCCTAAAACAGCTGAATTTTAAAAAAGCAGAAGAGCTCATTCAGCGATACGGCCAACCCTATCGCTAATCGAAGATTTTAAGGAGTCAAATGTAAAGCAGCTTTACATTTGACCGTCCGTTTTTTAAAAAAATCTTTCAGCAAAAAAAGCAGTTATCACTTCAAAAATCATAGCCGGATTATCTAGCGCGACATATAATCAGGCGTGGTATGGTATGCCTTTTTTCTCTTTAAAAATCTTAGCGCATTTTGCTCTCTGTCCCCTTGTGACGGACCCCGCAGCTCTTTCTTCAGAAGAATTTTACTTCCTGCGGCGCATTGCCGATTTCTGGGAAGAGGAGGAATATGAGATTGCAAAAGTCCAAATGGAGAAATTTCTCTCTCAACACCCAGATAGCAAATATGTGACCCAAGTCCAACTCTGTTTGGGCAATCTCTTTTTTCACGAGGAAAATTACAAAGAGGCCTTGCATTCCTACGCATGTATCTCAGATCCAGAATTCCAAGGGGAAGTCTTTTCAAACCGCCTTCAGTGCTTCTATCGACTCGGCGATTACGCCTCTTTGATGCAACTCTGCGAAGCTTCATTAGATGATCTGGAAAAAAGGAAAATAGCCACCTATTTTCTTGCGATCTCTCTCTATGCCCAAGCTCTTTCAACAACAAATCCAGAGACGCTCCAACTCCTTGCTCAAAAAGGGGAACCCTACTTCCAAACGCTCATTGAAGAAAAAGCCTCTTTAGAAATTGCAAAAGCCTATGCACATCTTTGCACTTTGCTAAAAGACTATCCCAAAGCAGCGAAACTCTATGCAGAAATTGCAGAGAGACTCCCCGATGAAAAAGAGGAGATCCTCCTTCAGGCAGCGCTTGCTAAAAGTAAATATGATGTAGAGGGGGCGTTACTCCTTCTTGAAGAGCTTAAAAGTAAAGAGGGGAAGTGGGGAGGTGAAGCCTCTTATCTTAGGCTAGAACTCCTCTTTTCAACAGGGCAATTTGCAAAAATTGCAGAAGAAAAAGACGAACTATTCGAAGGGCTGCCAGAAAAACGGCAAAAAGAAGCCCATCTTCTTTTCGGACGAAGTCTTCTTGCCATTGGAAAACAGCAAGAAGCCATTGTCACTTTAAAAAATGCAATGAACCAAAGTCCTTATGCTAAAGAAGCTCTTCACTCCCTAATCGAAGCTGCCTATCAGACAAGTGATCTCGATACACTCGATTTTGTCCTCCATGAACTTTCCTCTCAAAAAGAGGTGGGTCCCCTTGCCCTCCAAGCCCACCTTTGTAAATGCTCTCTTTTAAAAAACCAAAAAAGATGGGATGAAGCGCGTAATGAGCTTAACTTTCTCCCCGAAGATGCTAGCTCCTGTTTAGAAAAAATTGATCTTGAGTACCAAGCAGGCAATTTTACTCTTGTGCATGAAGAAGGGGATCTTTTTTTAGAGCGCTATCCTAAAAATCCATTGACCCCTTTTGTCTTACGCGCCCTTGTTGCAGCATCACAGGCTCTCAATGAAGACTATCTACCCTATCTACAACTAGCCCTTCATGAACCTGCCCTTTTTTCTTCCTCCGAAAGAGTCCATTTTGAATTTCTCTTAGCAAAAGCCCTTTATGACAAAGGAAAAAATGAGGAAGCTGCCCATCATTTGGAATCTCTCCTTTCTCATGGAGACTCTTTTGTAGAAGAGGGAGATAGCTGGCTCCTTTTCAGCTTGTGCAACCAAGATCACCCCGAAACCTTTTGCCGTCTTGCAGAAATGGGGATTTCCAAGGGAGGAACCCTTTGCGATCCAGCTTCTTTAGCACTTTCTCTCTATAACACCTACTTAGAGCTCTCCAATCACGAAAAATGCGCTGAACATCTTTTCAAAGCCTTTGAACTTCAGGCAGAAATTAGTGAGGAAAATCTCCTCTGGCTCGGGGAATGGTTTTTTACAAAAAACCCCCACCATGCAGAAAAAATCTTTGCCACTCTTCACAATGAACTCGCTTTATATCAACTCGCTCGCCTCTATCAAATGAGAAATGCCTCTGATCTTGAGCAAGAAACTTTAGAAAAGCTCCAAATGCTCTATCAATCCGATGAGGAAAAAGAGTGGGAATGGAGAGGAGAAGTAGAATTTCAACAAGTAGAACTCTATCTTAAAGCTAAAGAGATAGAAAAAGCGCATTCTCTTCTCGATCAGATTCTCCACTCAAACTACACACCACGCGCAATCCAAGAAAAAGCAAAACTTGAGTGGGCTCGTCTAAAAGCTAACGAAAATGATAGCAACGCAAACGTAGAGGCTGCAGCTCTTTTTAAAGAACTCATTCAACAAAGAGAGCTCATCAATGAACCTCTCCATCTAGAAGCTGCCCTTGAATATGTAGATCTTTTAGGGACACATCCCAAAAAACGGCTCACTTTACTTGAAAAGATCCACAAAGATTTCACTTCCAATGCCGATCTTTTGGCTCAAGATTACCAGGCTGCAAGATCCAAATTAGAGGAGAAAAATCGGATCTATGAGGCTTATCTTCAGTGGATCGAAGCTGAGATCCTTTGGACCAAATCCCTGATCGATTTAGACGCCCAACAACAAAAAGAATTGCAGACAAATGCAAAAGAGCTTTTCTTAAAGTATAGTGAAAGAGGAGAATTTCCTCTCTTACAGACGCGCGCTTTACAACGCCTTCAAAATGCCCAGTAATAAAAAAATTTTTTTCATCTCTTTTGCCCTCTCAATCTCCATTCACCTTTTGTCTTTGTTTGGAATCAACTATCGCCCGTTTTGGCAAAAAAAGGGCCCTTTACAAGATCTTTTTTCCACGTTTGAACACGAAGAGAAAAATCTTATTCTCGAGCAAGCTTTCACCTCTTCTTCTGCAACAAAAAAGAAAATAGAGACAAAAGATCCATCCCCTCAAAAATCCCCTCCCCTTTTACTGCAATCTCCTCACACAATAGAGCCAAGCTTGCATCTCCCTCTTTTTCTTTCTGTTGATCTGACGCCTATTGCCTCTCCCGACTTTACAACCGCAACTTTTTCTTTACCGCTCCCCACCCTTTCAGAGCCTCCTCATCTTCTTTCCCCCCCTCCTCTTTTCACAAGTCATGAAGAGAAAAAAAGCGTTATAGCGACAAAAGAAAATCACCACGTAAAGCTAATCAGCGGAAAACTTGCAATTGACCCCCTTCCCTTCACTTTTACTATCAACGCTCTTCATCCAGAAATTTCTTCGACATTTACCCCTTCTCAAGCCTTTCAACGCCTCGCTCTTCCGCCTCCTATGCCAAAATTCCCTTCATTAGCTGATCTCTCCGCAGTCTCTTACGCTGACGTCTTTGATACAGAAATTCTTTTTGCCCCTTTAGAAGAAGAAGATGGGTACTTTTTTGCAATCACCCTCATCCCACATCCCGATGTACACCTCCCAAATTTAAGTCAACATTACGACTTCCTCATCGACCGTTCTCACTCCATTACTTGGGAAAGGCTCAACATCACAAAACATGCCATCTTAAAAGCAATTGAGGGCCTCTCAGTAGAAGATAGTTTTAATATCATCGCTTTTGATGGAAAAGTGGAGAAACTCACCTCCTCTTCTCTTGCAGGGATCCCCACTTCAGTCAGAAAAGCCAAAGAGTTTTTAGAAAGTGTGCAGCTCGGCAGCTTCTTCTCTAGTGCAAATCTAGCAAAACCCCTTATTTTTACCGCCCCTTCCAACCAAGATGAGCTACGCACCGCTATTTTACTCACAGACGGGGAAGCGATAAGAAAAAAAGGGGCACAAAGAGAACTTGGAATCGGATGGACAAGCTACAATCAGGGACAAGTCTCTCTTTTTTGCGTAGGGCTTGAAAATGACCCACAAATACACACGTTAAGTATTGTCTCCTCTTTAAACCGCGGCAAACTCCTCCACGCTCCAAGCGAACGGGGAATCAAAAGAAAGCTGCTCAAATTGATGAAAATGATTTCCCATCCTGTTGCAAAAGACCTCTCCATCCATTCTGTCTCTTCTTGTCCCGATTCTGAAATCACCCTATATCCAAAAGAGATCCATCAAATTCCCCATCTCTATCAACATCAGCCCTATGTGATTTTTGGAACGACTAAAGAACTTGAACCTTTTACACTCTTTATCCAAGGAAAACTCAAAAACCGCTATCTCAACATCAAAAAGAAGATCTCCTTTGAAGACGGAAAAGTGGCCCCCTCTCTTCTTAAATCAGAGTGGGTCCTCTACCGTTCCTATGAACTCTACCGCCACTATTTAAACGATTCTGACCCCTCTCATCTTGTACAATTACATACGCTTTTAGACCCTTTGCATCTCCCCGTGGCCTTCGAATGACTTTAAAAATTGTAGGGGGGAAATTTAAAGGGCGGCTTTTACAAACGGCAGGCTCTGCAACACGCCCTACACAATCTATTGTCCGAGCGGCCGTCTTCAACATCTCTCAACATTTCATTGAAGGAGCAACCTTTCTCGACTGTTTTGCAGGAAGTGGCGCGATGGGATTTGAAGCTTTAAGTAGAGGGGCGACTCTTGTGACCTTTATCGAGAAAGATAAACAAGCGCTACAGGCGATTCGACAAAATGCAGCTCTTCTTGAAGTAGAATCCCAAGTGCATATTCTTCCCTACAAACTAGAACTTGCCTTGCAGCATCTTAAGCTCCCCTTCGACCTCATCTACATGGATCCCCCTTACGATCTTCCCATCCAACCATTTGCCTTACAGATTCTCAAACAAAAACTCCTCAAACAAACGGGATTTCTCTTTCTCGAAGAAAGATCAAAAGGCAAAACTCCAGAAATCCCCGGACTTCTCATCGTAAGCAGCCGTCGTTACGGAGATGCTGCACTCCATCAATTCAAGCTGCTTTAGCGCGCAGCAATTCTCTCCATTTCTGCACCAAATAAACGGAAAGAAAACTCATCCAAAATCCCCCTGCTGCACCAAAAAGGAGAGTCCCCTTTGGCCAGAAAGAATGACAAAATAAACATAAGGAGACGCCCACGTACGCCAAAAAAAACTCTGAAGTTTTAACAAAAAGGCTATCCCGTTCCTTAGTCAACAATCCATCCAAATAAAGTCCTAATGCAACTCCCAGTGCAATCCCAATATGCATATGGAATTTTCCATATCCAACAAGTAAAAATGGTACGAATAAATAAAGAGAGCGCCCCGTTTTTTCTACTTGAGGGAAAATAAAATATTGGATAGCAAGCAACACACATCCAACGAAAATCCCCCCCAAAATATCTGAAATAAAATGCACTCCCAAATAGACACGGGAAAAGCACAAAAAAAGAGCAAAAAGAAGTGCGATCAATCGGTACCTTCTCTTCACTGTCTCTTGCCAAACAACTCCAACTATAATGGCTGCCGACTGGGCGGCACCACTTGGAAACCCATACGAACTAAACTGCAAAACACCAACTGTTGGATCAAGTTGACAAGGTCTTGGAAGATGGAACAATGCTTTGAGAAAAATATTTGCTAACGAACTTAAAATGAATAGATAAAGAAGTCGCGCTCCCATTTGTTTGCGATAATAAAACCAAGATGTGAGGACCACCAAAAAAACAAAAGGAAAGGTGTCTACATAGTTCCATCCCAAGAAAAACTGATCCAAAGAAGAACTACGCAAAGAACTTTGGAGCTTTAAGATCCAATCCAGCTCAATGTCGTGAAAAAACATCCTGAAAAGAAAAATAATCCTTATGACATTTTTCTTACAACTTCACGGCAGTACCTGTTTTGGTGGGTGGTAAAAATCAAACCAAGAACCTTCCCAAAGATGCAGTGCCAACGTCTCTTTCTGTATGGTTCCGATGATTTCACGCACATCTGCTAATCTCATTTCCCATGGAAGAGGGTAGAGGTAAGAGCAGGGAAGAAGAAGAACATCTTCTGCCTTAAGTTCTAATGCCTCGTAGCTTGCCTTAGTGATGGGGCCAGGACCAGATCGAAGATGTTGATGGACCGTTGGCTCTTCTTCCGAACTCTTTGTAAAATCGATGCAGCGCATGATCACAGGGCTATTTTTTTTAGCTCCAATCACTGCACTCCCAATTAACGGCCTACCAAATCGCTTGATTTTATTGCTTTCAAAACCAGCAAAAAAAGAGATCTCTTTACAAATCAAATTTTCAAAAGAATTCACACACACTACATCTGTATCTGAGTAAATTCCCCCATATTGGTAAAGAATTTCAAAACGTAAAATGTCTGATTTTTCAGCCCAATTTTTCCCTGATTGAAATACGAGCTTAGATCGATCTGAGGTCCAATTGAATAGCTCAATTTCGGTGTCAGTCCAAAGTTTGATTTCCCAATCGGGATGATGTTTTTTCCAAGAATCCATAGAAATATAGACAGAATCGGGCGGAGGTGAGCCCATCCAAATAAAATGGATCAGCTTTGGGATTGTGGGCTTTTCTTTTTCTTTGTTTTGGCAAAATCGGACAAACCGCTTCTCTGCAAGAATGACAGCGGGATCTTGAAAGAAATTTTCCTCCGTTGGCACCCAGTTCTTTGCAAGCGATTTTCGAAATTCTTCAACAACAAACCCTTTCTCTTCTGGTGTATAATTGAAAAGCTCTTCTACTGAGGATTGAATTGAGGGTAACGCTTTATAGAGAGGATTATCCTTACGATCTTCAGCAGCCTGCAACTGCAAAGACAAAAAAATAATTAAAAAAACGAACAATCGACTAAACATGATCATTTCCTTTTGTCGAAAAAACAGTATCTTGAATTAGGGGGAAAATTTGATTTATTTGACTTACGTAATCACATAGATAAGAGATCATTTTCTTCTCTTTATCTAACTGATTAGCGAAAGATGCGCGTTTAATTGCTTGCATCGTCCACGATATAAACTCTATATGGCTAAAAGCGACAATGACATGCAGATAACGCTCCTCTAAGGGCGATAAAAAAGAAGCATGGGTGCCATAAATGTGATTGATCGTATCAAAAAGTGCATTTTCACAGTTGAGTTGCATATAGCGATCAAAGCCTCCGTACCGAAAGTACGTTGCAAGATCAAGGAGTCTCACATCAATACGAACAGAATCAAAATCAATCAAATAGGGATTATTATCTCGAAAAACGATATTTGTTTGATTATTATCCCCATGAATCAAATGTTGCGGAAGACCCTGATAAATAGAGGCAAAATCTTCGGAGCAAAAATAATTATTTAATGCGTTGATTTTTTCCCAATCCTCTGAAGAAATCAAACAAGAAAGATGCTCTTGCATCCAAGGATCAGAAAAAACTGCGGCACGCTCTTTAAATTCATCCAATTTCTTAAGTTTCAGGATTTCAATATCAAAAATTTCTGAAGACTGCCCATGAAATCGTCCCGTTACATCCAACATCTCTTCAAAAGTGACTCTTTTATTTTCTTCAGGAAGATACTCTAGAAATGAGTAAAAATGATCCCCTATCCTAGTGATATAATCACCACTTTTGTTTTTGAAAATAAATGGGATATGAAACGGCAACTTCAGTCTCATTTCAGATAACAACCGAAGCTGAAGAGCGCACGCTTGCAAATTTGTTCTTACAGACTTTAAAACACCTAAAGGCTTTGTTTCTCCTCCACTTTTAGAAAAAACTAAAATGGGTGGATTGATCATTCCCCCGCTTATTTTTTTAAACTTAAGTTCATAAGGAAGAGAAAATAACGTTTGCACCTCATTCACATGACTTTCCAGCTCTTTGTAAGAATCAAACCGATCATCAAAAAATAGAGGGTTTCTTTTGCGGCAAAGAACCTCTAAATTTTTCACGATGTTTTTACGAAAATCATATTCGTTTTCAATGCATCTTTTTCCCGATTCAACGATCTTTTCTCTAGAAGGTTGATCTGATATTTCAATGATCGATTTTGTTTTTTCAACAATCTGCTTAAAAGAACCTGTTAGTGGTAGATTTTCCGTCACTAAAAAATTCCCTAGATCCCCTAATGAACAAGTAAATCCATCGATTTGATCCCTTACTTGATTTCCCATCCGTTCAGGGTCGCTCACTAAAACAACACTCGTTTTAGGATTAGCTCGAGCTTCCATGACAGTTAAGGGCTGCGTATCCATCCTAGAAAGGAGACTCACAAGCACTGTATTTGGCCATTGATAAATATAGTGACTTAAGTCCCTATCAAAAACATCAATCAACGTGACTTCAAGGCGTTCCTTCTCTATCCGATCTTTCAAAAGCTGAAGATAGCTCGGCATGTAATCAGATAAAGGGGAGAGCATGACAAGGTGTAAATCTGGAACCTCTTTTTTTAAATGTCTGTAGACTTCCAATGTGATGTCATGCCCCTTAAGGGGATTTGCGCGCCCAATAGAAAAAATTAACTTTTTATCTAAAGGAATTGACCGTTTTTGCAATTCACAAACCAATTTTTCATAGGGGACTTCTTTCAGAAATGGATCGAGAAGAATGCCCGTTCGATAGTGCATCAAAACTTTTTGCGGCACGCGAAAAGGGCTTGTCAGAACCTCTTCTTTAATCGTATCGCTGATGTACCCAATTTGGTAATCGTAGATGGCTGCATCGCGAAATGCCGATAACTCCCAATCATGTCTTGCCGGCCATTTTGCAATCCCTTCTGCAGTATGACCATTATATCCCCAGCTTGTAGAATGAGGAATCCAAATGACGTTGTACGATTTTTCAATCCCCCCTTTTACGCAAAGGGTTTGCAGATGTTTTGGCAATTGCGCGTACGCTGTGTCGTGAGCAAGAATGATCGTGAAGTCATTTTCTTGTATGATTGTAGAACAAAGCTCTGCCCCCTTCACGCAAAGCTCTTCCCATTGCGTTGGATCTCCAAAAATTTGATCCTTTTTCGCAATCGGAATCAGATGGACATTTCCACCCGTCGCAAGGCAGTCTTCAATATTTTTTTCTAAAATCGAATGAGAATACTCTTGAAGTGTTTCAGAATAATCCCCCGAAATGAGGTGCAATTTAAATGAGTATGGTCCCTGATCCTCTTCCGCAAGTTCTTTTAACACTTGTTGTGTCTGCAGCACAACCGTACCCACACCACAATGCAATGTGTTGATCCCATCAAACGAGAGTTGAACAACAGCAATCTTTTTTCCCGGTCGCTCACTTCCATAAGCATCTATACCACCTAAGAAAAAAAACGAACTGAAAATATAAGTTAACAGATGCATAACATCAGCAAATAAACTGAAAAATTATACGCGCATACATTGATTAAAAAGCAAGAGCTCGCAACAAGTACCCGAAAGCATAATGATAGATATTGACCCCCTTGCCCTACAAAACACCCCCCGTATTTTGCAGAGAAGACAGCGAAAACACCCCCCGTATTTTGTAGACTTATTTGTTTTTTGCTTGCCAATAGCTCAAAACGGCCCTATTGGAAAGCAAAAAAAATAATAAAAGCACGAACGCTCTTTCCAGAGACGCTATCACAAAAATGATCAAA
>DATECD010000036.1:0-8115 GCA_035287065.1 Chlamydiales bacterium
CTGCAATGACAGCACCAGCTCATTGACTTACTCTTTACCGCGTGGATTACTCATGATAGGCCGTAACGACCCTTGTTGGTGTCAAAGTGGGCAAAAGTGGAAAAAATGCCACTATCCCAAACTCCCTTTAAACCAGATGCCTCTTGCAAAACTTTATCTCGATCAATATGGGATCCTCCTAAAAACACCTGAACAAATCGTAAGAGTTCGAAAAGCCTGCAAGATCACCAAAATCATTTTGCAACGACTTGTTGAAGCTGCAAAACAAGGTGTCACAACAGAGGCGCTTGATGAGCTTTCGATGCAACTCCATCGCGAAATGGGTGCAACACCAGCCTCTTTAGGCTACGGAGATCCCCCCTTTCCCAAATCGATCTGCACCTCACTCAATGAAGTGATCTGTCACGGTATTCCCGACAATCGACCCTTACAAGAAGGAGATATTCTCAATATCGATGTCGCTTCTATTGTCGATGGCTACTTCGGCGATTGCAGTCAAATGGTGACAATTGGAAAGATTTCAGAAGAAAAAGCCCTAGTCGTACGCATCAGCCAAGAAGCGCTTGCTCAAGCAATCGATGTATGTAGGCCCGGCAATCCCATCTCTTTCATCGGGAAAACCATTGAAGACTACGCCAGAGCAAATGGTTGCTCTGTCGTCAATCAATTTGTCGGCCACGGAGTGGGGATTTCATTTCACGAACCTCCTGAAGTGCCACACCATTACAATTCAAATTCCATTGAGCTTGTCCCCGGAATGACGTTCACAATCGAACCGATGATTAATGCAGGAGTTAGAGAAGCTGTCATCGACAAAAAAGACCGCTGGACAGCGCGAACAAAAGATGGCAAACCCTCTGCTCAATGGGAAGAAACCATCCTCATCACAGAAACTGGCTACGAAGTCCTCACCCGTTAATTCACTCGGTAGCAACGATGAAAATTCTTTATGTGTTAAAACGGTATTGGCTTTTCGGGTCAGGTCAACGATAGAAAGGATAGAACGAGAAAACGATAAATTTTTTTTCTCATCGTTTTCTCGTTCCATCCTTTCTATCGTTGATCTAGCCGGAAGGATCAATACCGTTTTAACACGTAAAGAACTTTCCTCGTTAAAGAGCTTTTATTCTCCGCAAGGAGAGGGACTCTTACTTTTTTTCTTTCGTTTAGAAGTGAGCGATTCCCGCAGTGTTTCTTCTAAAGAGGGGCCTTCTGGAGCGATTTTTTTAGAGGAAAAAGCCTCGCGAAGAGTAGGTGAAAGACGGGGCTCTGCAAGTTCAACAAAAAGATGGGAAATAAGCTCTTGCAAAAGGGCGATTTCCTCTTCATTGCACTCCTCTTTTTCCCCTTCAAAGCAAAGTTGTCTTTCAATATGCGCAATCAAATCTATGACCTCTTCTTCTTTTTGATGAAGTAAAGAGGTTGTTTCCTGAATGGCGTTCTCTTTTTCAAGTAGCTCTTTTTCTAACTTTTGTTCTTTCACAAAAGAAGCAGCCTGATTTTTCCGCAAGACATCGTTTAAAATCTCAAGCGCCCCTTTTTCAGCGTCTAGTTCATCTAAGGAGCGTTGTAAACAGTCCACTTTTTCAATGGCAAGAAGCCTCTCTTTTGTACTTTCTTCTTGCAAAAGGTGAACTTCTTCTTCAAGTTGCAAAGCTCTTGTCTTTTGCGAGGATAAAGTTACGCAATCTTTCTTCTCTTCTTCATGAGCAACTTCCCAAGTAAAAAAAAGGAGAAGAAAAGAACATCCCATCGAAAATTCGATCCCACACCTCCAAAGATGATGCACATCTCCCACAAGATGCATGGCAAAAGAGGAGGTGATCAAAAGAAAAAAAGAGGCAAAAAATCCTTGGCGACCAAACTTTATAGGGAAAAAATAGAGAGCGCCTGCAATGAGATAAAGATCCCATGCAACCCCTGCGCGCTTGGAAAATAGGAGCGCAAGGAGGATCCCCATTGATCCGAGCGTAGACCAAAAACGGATCTTAAGCTGACTCATAAAACTCTAAAGTAACAATGAGAGCGCTCGGCCAACAGTTAAAAACCCTTGTTCAAAACGCACTCTATCAAAATGCTCATTGGGCGCATGGATCTGATCTTCCAAAAGGCCATATCCCATACCTACCACATCAACCCCAAGCGTTTCAACAAAAGCAGGAACGATAGGGATCGATCCACCTGTCAGCATATATCGGCAAGAGTTTCCTGTCACTTCCGTTGCACTCTTTGCAATGGCTTGAGCAAGAGTCGAGTGAATCGATCCCCGAAATGCGGGCATTCCCTTATGTTCAATGACCTGAAGTTTCATCCCTTTTGGAATGTGGTGCTGCAAAAATAAGGCAACCGCTTTCGAGATTTTCTCTGGATTTTGTCCTGGGACAAGTCGACATGTAATGCGCGCTTCAGCAACAGAAGGGATCACTGTCTTTACTCCAGCACCGACATACCCGCCCCCAATTCCATTTAATTCAAGAGTGGGGCGAAACCAATTGGCCTCTTGCAAAGAGACCCCTTTTTCTCCACCAAAGGCATGAATCCCAAACTGCTCTTCGTAATATTTTTTATCGTAACGGTAGCTATAGAGCTTTTTCTCCTCTTCGGATACAGGCAAAATCCCTTCATAAAATTGAGGAACTGCAACTTTTCCCTCTTCATCCCATAATTTTGAAAGGAGTTGCACAAGAGCGCGATTGGGATTATAGGCAATTCCTCCACAAAGTCCTGAGTGCATGTCCATTTTGGATCCTTCCAAGCGAACTTCTAACGCAGCAATTCCCCTTGCACCTAAACTAACTGCAGGAATATTTCGGTCAAATTGATCAAAATCCACAACGAGTAGAGAATCGGCTGCTAACTTTTTTTTCAAAGAGCCCATTGTTTGGGTCTTGGCTTGGGTCAGCGCCTTAATAAGCCCCTCGCTAGAAGACTCCTCTTCCCCTTCAATGCAAAGCTTCACATTGCATGGAAACTTCTTCCCCAACTCTTTCCATGCGCGTAACGCGACAAGTGCGTAAAAGATTTGCCCTTTATCATCTGCCGCACCCCTTGCAAAAATGGACCCTTCCCTTTCTGTCGGCTCAAAAGGGGCGCTTTTCCATAGATCCAAAGGGTCAACGGGCTGCACATCGTAATGGCCATAAATCAAAAGAGTTTTTGTTTGCAAACCCGCACTTAAATCTTCACTATACACAAGGGGAAGACCCGGCGTTGCAACTAACTCTGAAGAAAACCCACTTTTCTTTAACCAAGAGGTGAGCCACTCGGCGCACGCAGTGCAATCCCCGCGCCTTGCTGGATCAGCACTAATCGATGGGAAACGGAGAAATGTGAAGTAGTCAGCAAAAATCTGACTGCGATTCTGATCAAACCAACTTTTCAACTGCTGTATTTGCATCATTTCCTCTCAGAAAAAACCTGGTATGCATTTTCAATCATAAGCCCAGCCAAATGTTCATCCCCTTCAAACTTTAGCTCCACATCCATCTCTCCCCCATCTGAAGGTTCCGTACAAGTAATCAGTACATAACAAGCAAGCTTTGCCCCGCACAATTTTTGAATATCCTTCAAAGAGAGCGTTGCCTGTTTACTCATGTTACTCATGACTCCTCACTTTTCAAAACATCTGATCACGAATCATCGTTACAGACCCCTTATATCGCAAGAAAATTATGGAACGGTGGATGGAAAATAGAGTGAAATGTATGCTTCAGGTGTACGCGTTCAAGTCGAGAGAGAAAGATGGCAATTGCAAAACGAATTTTCCTATTCCTAGCAATGAACTTATTAGTCGTGTTGATGGTCACGCTCGTCCTCGACCTTCTCCACGTTAAGCCCTATTTAACAGCATATGGACTCAATCTCCGCTCACTAGCAATCTTCTGTTTGATTTGGGGCATGAGTGGCGCGCTTATCTCACTTGCCCTTTCTCGCATCATGGCAAAATGGATGATGAGAGTTGAGCTCATTGATCCCATGACAAAAGATCCAGAACTTAAAAACCTTGTTGAGATCGTCAAACGACTGTGCCGTCTTGCTGACGTTCCTCTTCCTCAAATCGGCGTCTACCGCTCCAATGAAGTGAATGCATTTGCAACAGGCCCTACAAAAAATAGAGCCTTAATCGCCGTTTCAACAGGTCTTCTCAATCGAATGAGAGAGCCAGAAATCGAAGGGGTCATTGGACATGAGATCTCTCACATCGCCAATGGAGACATGGTGACGATGACTCTTCTACAAGGAGTCGTCAATGCTTTTGTCATGTTCTTAGCGCGCGCTTTAGCCTATGTTGTATCAGGATTTGGAAGAGGGCGCTCTAACGAATCTTCCAGCGGGGGCAGCTATATGAGTTATATGCTTTTTGTCTATCTCTTCGAGGTGATTTTCATGATCTTAGGTTCATTAATCATTGCCGCCTATTCCCGTTTTCGCGAATTCCGCGCAGATCGAGGAGGAGCTCATCTCGCTAGCAAAGGTTCAATGATTGCGGCACTCCGCGCGCTTCAAGCCTTTCAAGAGGCAAAAGATCCACGGACTGAAAAGCCAGCTCTTGCCGCTTTCAAAATCTCCCACTCCGGGAAAAAAGGGTTACTTTCCCTATTTGCAAGCCACCCCCCTCTTGAAGAAAGAATCGCTCGTCTAGAGAAAACAGGTTAATAACCTTTCGGTCTTAATATAATCGCGTTAATCTGTTCTAGATAGGGGTAAATACACTCAAGTCGGAAATAAAAATCGGGACTTGTGGGTTTTACAAAAAAATGTTCTTCTTTGGCAAGCACGAAAATTTTCTTCTCCCGTCCTACAATACCTCTTACCTTCTGAATAGCGGAAACCATCGCAACCATAGAGGAAGGAGAGACCTCCTCTTTTTGCGCTTGCACTCTTTTGTACAGCTTTCGTTCTATTTCAGAATTAAAACTATCTATTTTTGATTTTATTTCGCTACTACACAAATATAGATCATTAATCTTTGCACTTAGTTCTTCTCTCTTATATAAATCTGTAAGAGAAAATCCAGAACTTTTAAGCACTGCGCTCAACTCAGCTTCTGCATCTTGTATTTCCAAGAAATTCTTACGTTTTGCCTCGGCTATTTTATTCCAAGACTCTTGAACTTCTTGAGCGCTGGTCACTAATTCTTCCAACATAACTACCACATTTGGATGAGCAAATACTCCACGCGATACGCTCTCTTTCATAAAAGATATTTTCTCTAAAATATTTTCCTGAAATTTTTCCATGCAAACATGGCTTTTCTTTAACCATGTGCAACAAATCGAAACTGCCCTATTTCTCACATCCATGATTTGCCGTTTTGAAGCGCTCCATCCCAGTACATGCCCCTCTTCAAATACGCCATCGCGAATCCAATGCGCTGACATTTTGCGCTGAAGTCTCTCCCTACTCAAAGGTTCTGAAGAATCGCTCCCCTCAATCAAAAGAACACTTCCGGGAGTTGCTACAGTAGAGATAAATAAGCCATTGATTTTTCGAATCGATTCTGCTGAACAATTCTCTGTGATGAAAAAAACTTCGGGCATGCCATCAAAAACCCGCTCTTTTTTTGGCCACATTACGTCATAGCGCTCACTTAGCAAAGAAGAAAATATTTGTATTTCTCGATACTCTTCAACACAACAGATCAGCTGCTTAAAAATTTCCGGATTACTAAATTTCTTAGAATACGCAAAAAACTCATCACAAGACACAAAATATTCAGAGTTTTTAGAAATAACTATTTTTTTGTTTTCAAAAGCCAAACCATATTCGTAACTTATTAAATCTTCGAGGAAAGATTGAAATGGCATCTTTTCATCAATGCAAAAATTGAGCGGAATCCACTCAAGGGTCATAGAAAAAGGGGACGAGACAGAAGTCCATTCATCACCTTTTTTTTGGTTTATCTCTTGTTCAATGCATTGCAACACTTCTGCAAATGCTGGAATTGCTCTTTTCAAATTCTCAATGAGATGATGCGCGCATTGAATAGAAAAGGGATGCTCTTCCCATTCTTCAAAAGCAACAGTTGCTCCTGTTACCTCCTCTATTGCTCCTAAATCCTCAATCCTCTCACATGAACTTTTTTCTTCTACCTCTCTACTCTCAAAAAAATCTGATCTATATATACGCCACTTTCCGTCACCACTTAAAGTACGGAGAATCTTGTATGCTACAACCTGGACTCCTTCAGAATCCTCTCTAATACTGCCATCGGATAAGGACTCATAGCCCTCGAATTCTGAGAAATTCCTTTTACCAGATAGTGTTGCGATCATTTTCCCCTCTTAAACTCATGAGTATACGTCCAGTTTCCAAATCCTCTGCAGCTTCTTTTTCTTTCATATCTGCATAACCATGTTTTCCTCATTCAATTGCTAAGAATTAGAGACTGGTCTGAGGCAAAGTAGACGTTGCCACACCCTGACTCTGCACAATGTTTTGGTATATCCTGTATGCACCAATATGTGACAAAAGTTGTGACAATTTTTCAGCACGTTTACCAATACAGTAGCTATGCAAATATTTTTTAAAACCTGTATAAGAAAAAAAAGCATTACTACTTCTACTTGTCAATTTCTCTTTTAATTCTTTTTCGGCATTTTCTGGAGAGACACATGTTAAAATAATCACAATCTTAAGAAACTGATGAAACCCATGTATTTGATTATGAGCAAATCTTGTTGGTGGAAACGTACCGGGGATCAAATCGCAAATTTCAGAAGGCAAAGGTTGAGTAAAAAGCCATGTAGTCCCATTTTCTTCCCAATCCTTTCTCATTTTCCCTAATATGACTCCATTTAATTCTGGAACCACTGTTTCCAATTGTTCTAACAAAACTTGTGAACGCCTCTGAAAAAAATAAGGGGAGCAAGAAGATGGCGACGTTTTTTCCTTTGATCTAGCTATTGCAGAATTAACTGGTGTATCACCCTGCATAACAAATATCTCTTCCACAGCTGATTGTACTTTTTCTACTTCCTCTGCAATCTCCGGTATTTCATCACTAAAAAAATCAACCTCACCAAGAAACGTTTCTAGTTCTTTTTTTTCCTCTGAATTCAGTTCTGAAAATGGATCGTTCGAAATATGAGAGACTTTAACCCTTTTTCTAAGTGGCCCCTCCTGTCCCGTCTCTAGCTCTAGGGGAAGCTGCCTCATACTAAGATACCCCGAAGAGTCGGGGGTCCGGTAGTGAGAAACACAAATTGGGGAGAAAGGCGACGTTTCCGGAACCTGATCGTTTTGACAAACACCTGTTCGACAGGTATTTGTTTGAGAAATTGGACAAAAATAACAAAAATTCATACCACTCATTAATTGATAGTTAAAGTAATTAAGTATTATAGCAAAACGGATAATAAATAATAAATATTAAATGTGGATTGTAAATTAATATTTTGTATATAATACTAACAAGGAAAACTTAATGCGAAATTTAATTATCTTGTTTGCAATTCTTTTTTTTATTTTCTGGATGGCATAGGGCTTTGATAAGAGGCTTTAATAAGCCTTAGCGAAAAGAACGCGGCGAGGGCTTGGCTCCCCTGTAAATAGGCAACGGCCAGGCCCCCCTGTCATTGTTTCATCAAGGGGGATGCACCGAATCGTCACATTGAGCTCTTCTTTGACCTTAGCCTCAATAGCAGCGTCTCCATTCCAGTGACATAGGGCAAAGCCCCCACCTTCTGCTTCATCTGCAAAAAAGCGGATAAACTCTTCATGAGAATCGATTCTGTGGGTATTAGCCTTTCGGAAAGCGAGCGCTTTTTGGTAAAGATTTTCTTGAATTTCCTCTAAGAGGGACGGGACCTTGTGCTCCAGCTCTTCAATTGTCAAAGAAAGACTTTCTTTGTGAGGCTTGTCTCTTCTCATCAACGGGAATCTGCCCGACTCTATTTCGCGAAGCCCCACCTCTAGGCGCAAAGGGACCCCCTTCTTGATCCAGCCCCAACTCTTTTCACCACCGCGAAGATCGCGCTTATCGCAAAATACTTGAACCCGCTCTTCCCCGTAAAAAAGGGCCGATAGTTTCTCTTTGATCTGACCCGCGAACCGGTGAATTTCATCGCTTTTTTCAGGACTATGAACAATTGGAATGATCACAAGGTGATAAGG
>DATECD010000037.1:0-6033 GCA_035287065.1 Chlamydiales bacterium
AAGTGCTGCCGCAAATAAGCGATCAAACGCTGCAATTTGCAAAGGGCGAAAAAAAAGCAAAATGAGCGCTAGCTGTACGCACGACCAATAGCCAACAAGGGAAAGGTCAGAAGGCTGAAGCGCATCGGCATTTCCTAAAACAACCTCTACTCCCAAATGGACATTTTTCGTGAAAAGCGTTGCTAAAATGACTCCAAGAGCAAAAAGTAAAGAGAAAATCAGTCCCACACTCCCCTCTGCTTGCAATCGGAAAAGGCGGACGGCTCCTTCTGTGAGAAAAGCTGTGAGAAATGCGGCAACTAAAGCTCCGATGAGAAGTGTCGATGGATCAAAAAGGGTGGCTCCCCAAAAGGAAGAAGAGAGAAGAAAAGCAGTGACAATCCCAAAAAGGAGCGTATGAGAGAGCGCATTGGCAAACATGGTCATTCTCTTCAGGACTAAAAAAGGAGCAATCAGCCCACAGGAAAGGGCAACTAAGGCTAAGACCCCCATTTGTAGTTCATCGGCTTCTGGTGAGAAAAAAAGAGTGCCATGAATAAGCCTTTCAAAAAAAGTTGCAAAAAACTGAAAAAAATTAGCTCCCCAGTATGGATTCATAAAGTGGGCCTCTCAGGGATCCGTTGATTGTGGGGATCGGTCCTTGGATTTGCAAGAAGGTGGGTCAATCTCTCTTCAAGATCAGGTGTGAGGATATGTTCCATCTCCTCTGCACTTCCATGCACCTCTTCGCTTTTTAAACCGAGCTGACTTGCCAGGTAAAGCTCCCAAAGCCTATGCAACCGAACAATCACGATCGCTTTTTTCATTCCATCAGAAGTAAGGCAATAGCTTCTTTTTTGCGTTTCTACCCAACCCCCATTTTTTAAACGCCACAAAACAAAAAAGAGTAAAGCGCGCGGCGTCTGGTGGGCACGCCTCATCTCCCGCAAAGTCAAGGGCCCCTTTTTCCAGATCCCTTTTAAAATATTTTCTTCAATGCACTTTAAGCGAAAAGAGGCCACTCGGATCAAACGGAATAGCCAACCCCGTTTGGGAGCAAAAAGGAGGGAAAGAATCGCGATCGTTCCTCCCACCGCAATGATCATGGGCCCTGTCGGAAGACTAAGGCGTTCTCCATTTTGCGAAAGGGCAATCGTTCCAAAAACAGAGAGCCAATTTCCCACAAGACCGCTAAGCGCTCCAAAACAGGCTGCCAAAAGAAAAAGAACATGGAGGCGATCGGTAAATTGCCGAGCCGCAATTGCTGGCGCAATCGACATCCCAGAAATCAGTAACACGCCAACACCGCGGATCCCTAAAATCAAAGAGGCCAAAAGAAAGAGGATCAAAATCTTTTCTAAAAAAGGGATCTTAAATCCTGAGCTTACAGCAAACTGCGGATCAAAAAGGTACAATTGCACCTGTCGAAAAGAGAAAAAAAGGAAAAGTGCTGCTCCTAAAGCTAGCCCTCCATAAAGAAAAATATGGGTATCTTGCATCACTGCCGCTTGGCCAAAAAGGAGCGTCTGCATCTCTTGATAGATTTTTGGAAACGTATGTTGAAGGCCACTTGCAACTACAGTCCCCACCCCAAAAAATGAGGCTAAGACAAATGTGAGAGCTGCATCAGCTGGAACTTTCCCCCGTTTTTCCATCCATCCAATGCTTTTTAGTCCAAGCCATGCAAAAAGTCCCCCACAACCAAAAAGAAAAAAAAAGGAACTCTCATCACTTGAAAAAAATAAGGCTTGCAACCAGGCAGCAAGTAAAATTCCAGGCCAGGTAGCGTGAGAGAGCGTTTCGCTAAGGAGAGGCTTTTTTTGAAAAAAAAGAATAACTCCAAGTAGAGATGAGGCAATGCAAAGGAAAAGCGTCCCAAAAGTGGGACCTCGAAGAAGGGGATGTGTGAAAAAATCCCAAAGAGAAAAACTCATGGAGCTCCCGTAAGGTTCTTTGCCAAAGCAACAGATGCCTCATCAAAAAGAGCCTCCCTTTTTCCAAATGCTTTTGCTAGTAGATCAGGTGTTGCAGAAGTTGCTGTTGGGCCACAGGAAATCAAACGCGTATTGAGAAGAAGAGTCCAGTCAAAATAGTGTTCCAACTGCGAAAGATCGTGGTGGATGAGAAGGATCGTCTTCCCTCTTCTTTTTAATTCTTGCAAAATATCGATGATCACTTTTTCTGTTGTCGCATCAATCCCTGCAAAGGGCTCATCGAGAAGGAGAAGATCTGCATCCTGTAAAAGGGCCCTTGCAACAAAAAGTCTCTGCTGCTGCCCGCCAGAAAGTTCCCCAATCTGCCTACCTGCTAAATGGGCAATTCCAAGCTTCTGCATCGCATGCTCTTTTGCCTCAAGATCAGCTTTTCTTGGGGAACCAAAAAGCCCCATTTTCCCAAACCTCCCCATTAATACAACATCGCCAGCCGTGATGGGAAAATCCCAGTCAATCGACTCTCTTTGAGGAACATAGGCTACTTTCCTGCGAATCTTGGAAACAGGGGTTCCCAAAAGCTCAATTCTTCCCGCAACAGGAGAAATAAGCCCTAAAGCTGTTTTGAAAAGAGTGCTCTTCCCCGCGCCGTTAGGACCAAGCACACCGACAAGAAGACCTTTCGGAATCTGAAAATTGAGATCCCAAAGAGCCACTTTTTTTCCAAGGTGGACATGTAACCCTTCTGCTTCGATCGCAAATGCTTCTTTCATTATTTTTGCAACTCTTCTACTAATAGTTTTCCGTTTCTCTCCATCGCCTCAAAATAACTAAGGCCACTGACCGAATCCCCATATAAAGGCGCCTTACAAAGACGGACCGGGTGCCCCATCTCTTTACTTGCCGCTGCAATTTTTGCAATCACCCCTCGGCTGAGATTCGACTCAGGAAAAAGGACAAAAATTTGATGCTTTTGCAAGAAGGAAATCACTGCCTGAAGATCGACAGGACTTAGCTGTCCATCGGGAGCTAGCCCCTCTGGCGCAATAAAGCGCTCCTCCCACCCCAACTCACCGGGCTCAGCAAGATACGCCTTTGCGAAGTAGCGAAACGCGTCATGACTTGTCACTAAAAATCTTTTTTCCGCAGGAACACTCTGGAGAAGTGCCCTTAATTCTAAGTCTTTTTTTTGCATCATCTCTCGAAGACGCTTTCCCCTCTCTTGATAATAAGGGGTGGAATCTGGGTCGATGAGGGAGAGCTGTCGCACAATTTCATGACTCCCTTTGGACCACAAGGCAAGATCCATCCAGAGATGAGGATCGACAACTCCGTTTTTCTCTAAAATCGCATCGGGAGCCTCTTTCCGAATTGCCCCACCTAAAGAAATCGATTTAGGCGACTGATGTAATAAAGCAGAAAGACTTGCCCCATGTTCTAAACCAAGCCCATTATAAAAGATGAGCTCTGCCCGCGCCACTTTCTCCCCATCCCCTTTTACAAGCTCGTAACTATGGGGGTCGAGATCTTTTGGGATCAATACCCAATGATCCACTTTTTCTCCCCCAATAAATGTAACGAGTTCTCCAACTTGAGCAGTTGTTGATAAAACTTTAATTTTCCCATTTTGCCCCATCCATTCGTTCAATGGGGATCTATTTTTCTTTTGAGAACAGGAACAAAGAAAGAAAAGAGTTGCTGCAAAGAAAAGAGGTATAAAAAAGAGTTTTGTTTTCAAGAGAAGCACCTATCTTTTGAATGAGCAGAGTAACAAAAATCAAAAAAGGAGGAAACCTTTTCTTGCTGAAAAAACAGAAGATTCATACAATCCCCTAATAATTCGAAAATATAAGGGGAAAGAAGTAGAACTTTTCCCCTAAAACTATAGAAGAGGAAACAATGACAGTAGCACATAAAGAAGAACAAAAGATGGGAAGAAAAGAGATTGAAGAAGTAATCTCAAGAGCCATCAAAAAAATAGGTGCTAAAAAAGAAAATGAACTATGCAAGTACCTGCCAATGAAGACCGGTGGTTATATGCATCATTTTACTTTGAAAAAAATGAAATATAAGCAACCACAAGAGCTCTCAGGGATCATCGATGAATTCGTCATCCAAGTTGACCGCCCCCTCGTGATCGCTCCTAAACAAAGAGCTTCTCGAGGATCTAGAAAACGCCGCGAACACATGAACTTTACCCGCTTTCAATTAGAAAGAATGCTTAGCATTGCAAGACTTGCTGGCGATAAAGAAATCATTACTATTTTGAGCCCAAGAAAATCTTTAGCAAGCTGCAAAAGAGAGCTCATCCAATCCATTCGCAATGGAAAAGTTGAGCAAGAACTTTGGAATAGCTACGTCGAAGGGGTCAATGTATTCGCATCAGCTTCTGCCGACTCTTTAGTCCCAGTTTTAAACTAAATTTTTCGTACATCATTGGGAGCGGCACTTAAAAATTTAAGTGACCCGTAATCCCCCTCCAATCCCTTGCGATCTCAATAATCGCGAGGGATTTTTTTTACCCTTGCAAATTACATCGATTTCTCTATGATGTTAGCTTGGTCTAAAATAAAGGAACTAAGCAATGTCTCAGACTGCAACCAAAGAATTTGGAAAGTGGAGATCGATGCTCTGGCCTATTCACGCCTTTGAGCTTAAAAAATTCCTCCCCATGTTCTTCCTTTTCTTCTTTATTAACTTTAACTACACCATTTTACGGGATACTAAAGATACTTTGATCGTAACAGCGACAGGTGCTGAAACGATCCCCTTCTTAAAGTTTTGGGGGGTTGTCCCGGGTGCAATCATCTTCATGCTCATCTTTACTAAACTGAGTAATATTGTGAGAAGAGATCGCCTTTTCATGGGGCTAATGGCCTTTTTTGGGATCTTTTTTGGCCTTTTTGCAATGATCCTCTACCCAAATCGGGAAGCAATTTCTCCAATCGCATTGACCGATTGGATGTATAGCCACTTGCCACAAGGGTTTAGAGGCCTAATCGGCATGATCCGCTCCTGGCCATCTTCTCTTTTCTACATCATGGCAGAACTATGGGGCTCAGCTGCGATCTCCCTTCTTTTCTGGGGCTTTGCTAATCAGATCACAAAAGTTGCCGAATCAAAAAGGTTTTATGCTCTTTTCGGTCTCGGCGCAAACATTGCGATGTTCCCTTCTGGAATGTTGATTAAAAAATTTGCAAATATCAAAGACGTTCTTCCTCCCGAAGTAGACGCTTGGAGTGTAACTCTTCTCTACACAATGGGAGCAGTCGTTATTGCGTGTGCTGCAGCAATTGCTGTCTACTGGTGGATCAACAAAGAAGTTTTGACAGACCCAAGATTCTACGATCCAAACGAAGTCAAGAAAGACAAAAAATCGAAACCGAAAATGTCGATTAAAGAAAGTCTTCTCTACGTTGTAAAATCTCCTTACCTTGGCTGCATCGCTATGCTTGTGATCGGCTATGGAATGTCGATTAACCTCGTAGAAGTTGCTTGGAAAAGTCAGCTCAAACTCCAATATCCTAACCCTAACGACTACCAAAACTTCATGGGGAGCTTCTCCATGGTGACAGGTGGTTTGACCATCTTCATGATGCTCTTTGTTGGTGGAAATGTGATCCGAAGACTCGGCTGGGGAGTCGCTGCCCTTTTCACACCTATTGTTCTTGCAATCACAGGACTTGCCTTCTTTGCCTTCGCTGTATTTAGTGAACAACTCACAGGTTTTGTTGCCATGTTTGGAACTTCTCCTCTCATGCTGGCTGTGATCTTTGGGATGATCCAAAACGTCATGTCGAAGTCAACAAAGTACTCCATGTTCGACCCAACCAAAGAAATTGCTTACATCCCTCTTGATGCAGAAGTGAAGCTCAAAGGGAAAGCAGCAGTTGACGTAGTGGGTGGACGCCTCGGTAAATCTGGCGGATCTTTAGTCCAACAGATGCTCTTTTTACTCTTTAACACATCGAGTGTCATCGTGATTGCGCCTTATAGCGCCTTGATCTTCTCAGCTGTTATTGTTGGGTGGATCTTTGCAGCAAGAGCGCTCAATCGACGCTTCCTCGATCTTTCCGCTCAAAAAGAAAAAGAAGCCGCCGCAGAAGCAGCAGCACCCGCTGTT
>DATECD010000038.1:0-4354 GCA_035287065.1 Chlamydiales bacterium
CTTTCGTCAGAGGTATTTTTGCCATAACTAGATTCCTTTTCTTTATTTATTGAATAAAATGTCAATTAAAAAAAGAATAGCAATAAGAGCTGTTGCATGAAAACCCGATCTACCATCGCCATCATCCCCTGCTACGACGTCGCTCCCTTTTGCGAGAAGGTGATTTGCGACACAATCCGTTTTGTAGATCATGTGATTGTGATCGATGATGGATCTAGAGATGGCACCACGGCCATTTTGAAAACATTGGCCGCCCGATATCCAGAACAAATCAGCGCCCAAATCTTCCCGAAGAACCGAGGGAAGGGGGTCGTTCTTCTAGAGGGCTTTCGCTACTCCTTATCCCACTTTGCATTCAAAACTCTCGTCACTCTCGACGGAGATGGACAGCATCATCCCGAAGAGATTCCCCTTTTGTTGAAAGCCGCTCAAAGAAAAGACTTCATCATCGGGGAAAGAAAATTTGAGCAAATGCCCTGGAAAAGCAAATTTGCCAATTCGATCGTCTCCTGGTTGCTGCGCTGGATCCACCCAAACGCTCCGCTCGATACCCAATCGGGGATGCGGGCATTTAGCAAGCCACTCGTCCAAAAAATTGCCCAGTCTATTCCTGGAGGCGGGTATGAAATGGAGTTTCGTTGTCTTCTACTCGCTCTGCAGCCTCCCTGGCAATTAGAAGAAGTGCCGATCACGACCACGTACATTGAAAAAAACCGATTTTCTCACTTCTCTGCCATCAAAGATTCAATCAAGATCTTGCGCGTTTTAGTGTCTCATATCCTGAGGAAACAATGATTTTTTTAGAGCTCAACGAATTCAATGATGACCTTCTGCGGGAAGCCGCCCGCTTATTTTCCCTAAAAAACATTCAAAAACTCATCACTTTGCACCGGACCCAAACGTTTACAGAGGATACGTATGAGAGCGATTTTTTAGAGCCCTGGGTGCAATGGGTCTCGGTGCATACAGGACAACCATCTTCCTCCCATCAAATCAAACACTTGGGCGACATCCCCCATCTCCAAAAAACTCCACAACTCTGGGAACGCTTATCGGAGATGAACATCACCAGCGGCATTTGGGGAGCCATGAATGCCAGTCGCAATGGAGCCAAGCACTGCAAATTCTTCCTCCCTGATCCTTGGACAGCTTCGGAAACTGGATATCCAGATGAGCTCCAGGCGTTGCTCGACCCCTTGCGCTATTTAGCTAAAAATTATCTCAACCCCACCCAACTCAATCGCTGGAAAACGGCCAAGGGGCTACTCAATTTATTTGCCTCTAAGAATCTGCTCTGGAAGATCAGTAAAGAGATCCCCGCTCTAGCTAGAAATGCCCTCCGCTTTCGAGGCGAGCATTTTCCCTTCATCTCCTGGCTCGATTCTGTATCGACGCAGCTCTTCTTAAACTATCGGCAAGAACACAATCCCACCTTCTCGCTGATTTTCCTCAACAGCCTCGCTCACCTGCAACACCACCACTGGAAGAATCCATCGATTGCAGACAACGAGCGGCTCAAAATCGGCTTCCAGTATCTGGATCGGATTTTGGGGGCCTTGTTTGCAAGCTTAAAACCAGGGGAGCCTTTCTTGGTCACCAATGCTCTTTCCCAAAAAAACACCACCAGCGAAAAACCGTGGATTCTCTATCGTCAGAAAGATCCGAGGAATTTTTTGGAAGCTGTCAGCATTCAGAGAGCTAGAGTTGAGCAACACATGACCCACGATGCCCATCTTTTCTTTGAGAGTGCGTCTGACTGTAAGAGAGCCAAACAGCTCCTGGAACAAGCGCAAATCCTCGAAAGCCAGCTCTTCCTCGTGGAATCCTACCCACAAGACGACCGCAAGCTATTCTACCGCATCTGCTTTACCGACAAAGTGACTGAAGATAGCACATTTACTCTTGGAAACCGGGCCTTTCGCTTCTTCGATCTCTTCACACCCATCGTCCAGCGCACCGGTAAGCACATTCCGGAAGGGACGGTATATAGTACAATCTCTTCACTCCCCACCTCGATGAAAAACCATGAACTTTTCGAGCTTATCTTAAGAACGATTGTAGAAAATCCCTCCCTGTGCTCATAGTGCAAACTATGGGATGTCCATTTTCTCAAGGAAAGTCTTGGTGGCAAAAAGTCAAAGGGTTCTTCGCCCCTTGCTCTACAGACACGCCTGAAACGTTCAGCGTTGAAAACTTGCAAGCCATTCTAGATACCACTGTCGATTCCGTGATCACTATGAATGAAAACCAGACCATTTTACTCTTCAACAAAGCCGCAGAAAAGACATTCGGCTATTCCAAAGAAGAAACGCTTGGGGAAAAGGTCACGATGCTCATGCCAGAGCCTTATCATAGTGAGCATACCCTCTATGTGCAAAATTATCTAAAAACGGGAAAAATGAAAATCATCGGGATTGGCAGGGAAGCCGTCGCAAAAAAAAAAGATGGAACCACGTTTCCTATCCATCTTGCAGTCAGCGAAGTGTTCATCAACCAGGTTCGATTCTTTACAGCCATCCTTCAGGACCTCACACAACAAAAAGAGGCTGAAAAAACTCTGCAAGAAAACATCGCTCTAGAAGCCGAACTCCATGCAAAAAAAGAATACGCTACGATCCTCATTCACGAATTGAGAACACCTCTGACCTCGATCATCGGCTCTTTAGAGCTGCTTAAAGTAGAGCAAGGCCTTTCAAAAAAAGTGCAGGAACTGCTCTCCATTTCTCACACCGCATCCCAGCGACTGGCCACAATCGTCGAAGATCTTATCGATATTGAAAAAATTCACGCTGGAAAAATGGAATTTGATCTACGACCCATTTGTATTCTAGATATCATCAAAGAAGCCATTGCTACGTTGGAACCCCTAGCGACCAAAATGGATGTCGCTCTGGTAGAAGAAATTCCAGTGAAAGATCTACGGATATTTGCCGACCCCAATCGACTCGTCCAAGTCATCGTCATTTTCCTTTCGAATGCGATCAAATTTTCTCCCCCGCATGCACAAGTCGTGACTTCTGCGATCGCCGAAGGAAATACAGTCCGGGTTTCGGTGCGAGATCGAGGACCTGGAATTCCTGAAGACTTCCAGAAACGCATGTTTATCCCCTTTTCTCGAGCTATACAAACCGATTCGCGCATCGCTGGAGGGAGGGGTCTGAGCCTGTATATCAGCAAGTGCATCATCGAGCACTTGCAGGGAACGATTGGCTTTTCCAGCAAAGAAAATGAAGGCTCGACGTTTTATTTTGAATTCCCTATCTACAGGGATGAGCTCCCAAACGAACTTAAAGAAAAGTATCAGAAGTCATTGCCTGAAAAATTGGCCCTGATCCAACAATTAATCAAAGATCTCCACCAAGCTATCACTCGCGAACATCTCTCCTCTTTACACTTTCAACTGCATAAATTAGCGGGAAACGCAGGAACTTTTGGCTATCCTAAAATTAGCCAGCTCTGCCGAACTTGGGAAGAGCGGCTGATCCAGCTGATCGATCAATTTCCGGAATGCCAAAAAGATTCAGTTTGGCTGGACGAGCTCGATATGCTATTGATTCAACTTAGGAACTGTCTAAAATAAAATGAACTTTTTCACAACAAACCTCTTGCTTTATTCTGTTTTAATTCTAACTCTTATCTGCTTAGGCATGATAGTTTTTCTTCTTAGGCGACTAGGAAAAAGTTTACCTCGTCATGAGATCCCTTCTCCTTCTTGCGCCAACACATTGACTATTATTAATTCTATGGTCGATGCCGTTTATAGCTGTAATCTAGAAGGAATTATCACAAGTTGGAATGCAGGGGCTGAGAAAATTTATGAATGGCCAGCAGCAGAGATCCTAGGAAAAAGTATTTCTCTTCTTATTCCTCCAGAGCAGATTTTCCACTTTGAGCAATTGAGAAAATTATTTTCTGAAGGAAAAAATTTGATCCATGTTGAAACGCAAGCAGTTAAAAAAACACAAGAGATTATTTGGGTTCATACCACCTATTGCATGATTCGCGATAAGAACCAAAAAACCGTCGGTGTTTCAATCAGCGCACATGATGCAACTTGCCAAAGGAAAAGCCGCGAATCACTCCAACAAAGCGAAGAAAAATTTCGCGCCTTTATTGAGACAACAGAAGAGTGGGTTTGGGAAATGGATCCCGTTTTCCGATTCACTTATTCTAATCCAAGTGTTGATAAAATATTAGGGTTTTCCTCTCAGGAAATGCTTGGACAAGAAATGTTTTTCTTTCTTCCTGAACGCATGCGCGAACAAATTAAAAGAAATATGCAAAAGTTTGTTGAAAAAAGGGGGGGCTGGACTCAACAAACAGAAATTTGGAGGCATAAAAACGGGACAGAGCT
>DATECD010000039.1:0-5360 GCA_035287065.1 Chlamydiales bacterium
GTTCAGGTTCTGGGGCGCGTACGAAGAACGGAATCAAAACATGCACAACTTGCCAAGGAAAAGGCCAAATCTACCAAAGCCGCGGTTTTTTCAGCATGACCAGTGCCTGCCCTCATTGCCAAGGAGCAGGTCGTATCATCACCGACCCCTGCACGACCTGCAAAGGGGTAGGTAGAGTTAAAGAAAAGCAACGAGTCAAGATCCGCATTCCAGCTGGCGTTGACAACGAAATGCGCCTTAAGATGAGTGGATATGGGGATGTGGGCGTAGGGGGCGGAGAAACAGGTGATCTTTTTGTCTATATTGAAGTAGAGCCTCATGAAGCCTTCCAAAGAGAAGGAGATGATGTCTATCTCGATCTTCCCCTCACCTTCCCGGAAGCTGCCCTCGGAAGTAAAAAAGAAGTGCCCACCCCTTTTGGAGAAACGGTCCGCCTCCAAATTCCTGAAGGAACCCAAAACGGAAAAGTGCTACGAGTAAGCAGCAAAGGGTTCCCCAATGTGCACGGAAAAGGCCAAGGTGATCTCCTCATTCGCATCACTGTAGAAACCCCTGTCAAGCTGACAGACAAGCAAAAAACGCTCCTCCGTTCCTTTGAAAAAACAGAAACTCCCAGCAATCATCCTAGGCAAAAAGGATTCCTGGAGAAAATCAAAAGTTTTTTCCGAGAGTAAAGGAATTTTTTATACTTTTTTCATTGCTTGATCTAAATCTTTTTGCAGTTGGTTTGCCCCTGCAAGATTTGTGGGATCTTTCATAAAAGACTGATAGTCTTGCTTGATTTTCACGTTCTGCTCAACAAGCGTCTTTGCTTTCAATTCGTTTGCTGCTTGGTTGAGCACATTCAACGCTTTATCCATCACCTCTTCAAATTCATGTTTTTGAAAGATGCTGTCTGATTTGCGGTACTGCTCTAAAGCCTTTTGAAAAAGCTTCGCTCCATCTTTATATTCTTGTTCATACATCCTCTGCTCGCGAGGTGTAATGGGCGTTGGTCCTCCGCCACCTTGGATCTCACTCATACTCTACTCCTAATCAAAACTTAAGTTATAACTTTTTGATTGTCAAAAATTGACAAAAACTTCAATAAAAATAGTAGAAATCGTAGGAATTTATGAAACATCTTGCTCTTTTTTTTCTGATCCCTTCGCTTCTTTTTTCACAGTATGACCAACACGTATCTCCAGAAGAGATTCAAGCGGAACTCACAGAAGCGCAAGCGCAATTTGATAACGCACTCAACTTGTTCGATCCGTGGTATACAGGCCCTCTCCTCACACCTTCCGCCTCTTTGATGCCCCTTGGTTCTGCGATGATGCAACCCTACCTTTTTTTTACCGATTATTACGGTTTTTACAATGAGGATCGAGAAGCGGTCTCTGCACCCGATAAATTCCAACTTTTAAGCAACCCCGTTTTCATCCAGTTTGGTGTTTCTCCTACCGTTGATGCGACAATTGGCACAACAGTTGTCGGCAACTGGCAAGAAGGGTCGAGTGGGGGCGGTTTTGGAGATCTAAGTACATCTTTAGGCTTTTCTATCATGCTCGAAGGACTTTACTATCCCAAAGCCAAATTCACAATTTCTGAGACGTTTCCAACAGGAAAATATAATAACTTAAGCTCAAATGGACTTGGCCTAAATGGCACAGGAGCTGGTACCTATGCGACAACTTTTACAATTGCTCTGGGAAAACTTTTTCTCTGGAATACAACACATCCCTTAAATACACGAACAGCTCTTACCTACACGGTCAACACACCTGTACAAGTATCGAACTTCAATGCATATGGCGGAGGATTTGGAACCAAAGGGATTGTTCAACCAGGCGGAATCTTCCAATCAGACATCGGGATTGAATGGACGGTCAACCAGCCTTGGGTTCTTGCCCTTGATATTGTCTATACGTTCCAAAATAGAACAACTTTTCATGGAAATCCAGGAGTGACAGCAGATGGAACACCTGCCAGTGTCGGTGGCGGCTATAGCGATAAATTAAGCCTTGCCCCTGCAATTGAATACAATTTCAGCGGCAAGATGGGCCTCATCGGAGGCGCCTGGTTTAGCGTCTATGGACGCAACTCCAGCAATTTCGTATCAGGCATCTTCAGCTGGTTCTGGATGTTCCCGTAAGACAGGTCGTAAGTTTTAAAAGCAACGACGTTCTAACTCCTCGTGTGAGGAGGGAGAAGGCAACAAGATAAAACGAGGAGGTCTATCTTCATTAGACCGTGATCGTTCTTCGCAATGTTGAATCGGCTCCGCTGTCGGGAAAAAATCCCGTATCAGCCTTTGCATCAGATCAGTTGTCAGAAGTAATGATCTCCCCTCTAAAGGGTCTACATGGACATGGCGCTCTCTCAAATTCCTAGGAAATGGTGACCTTACATCTTCAGGCTCAACTGCTCTTTCTAAAAGAGGTTCCCTTTCATCCCCAGCTTCTGCTGCGGTCTCCTCGAGCGCTTGTATCCCTAGTTCTATATCTCTACCATTTTTTGGCTCTTCTGAGGGGGGATTAAGTATTTGCGTTGCATTTGCAGAAATCGCACAAGCTACACGAAACTCGTAGTCATCATCCCCATATATACGTTCTGCAAATCCTGCGTCTTCTATCATTCGCGCGTCATAAATTTCTTGTGTTACTCTACCCAAGAAATCCTCATCAGACATTCTTGAATAATCAGCATTAATCGACATAAAAAACCTCAAATTACTTATTTTTAAATTATAATAAATTATACAGAAATAAAGCGTTTTTGTAAATAATTCAGCTTTATTAATAAAAATTTAATTATATATTATATAAAAAAATTTGAACGAAGTCGAGAACCAACCCACATAGGCAACACTTAAGCCAACCTACATGGGTAACAACACCGAAAACTAACGAAATGACGCGTAGCTCAAGTCTATTGCTCCAAGCGAGTCAAATGTATAGCCACCTAAGCCATCGCGGTGGACAAAAAATAGCCTATCAGAACAAACGGGGATAAAGGGGAGCTCTTCAAGCAATAGCTTCTCTGCCTTACCGAGGATTTCAAGGCGTCCCTGTGTATCATCTGTCAAAATAGCAGCTGAGATCAGTTTGCGATAATCATCATTGACCCACTGAGAAAAGTTTGTAGGGCTCTTTCGGCCCACACGTTCCAAAATCTCTAGAGGATCGCCATAATAGGCAGCTTCAAAAGCTGCGCAAACATCAAAGATCCCTTTAGAAAGGTTTGCTCTCAACACATTCCACTCTTGCTGTTGCAGCTGAACTTTAATACCAAATGCACGCGACCAAGTCTCTTGCAAGTACTGCGCAAATTCTTTTCGATTGGCTTGCTGGGCGTAAGAGATCGTAAGTGGGGGAAACGTCTCTTTTGTATACCCCAACTCTTGAAGTCCCTCTGCAAACCGTTTTTGCGCCTCTATGAGATCTTCTTTTGGAATAATCGAGAGATTGATAGGAAAAAGATTGGGAGAGAGCACTTTACCAAGCGGATCGCCTCCAAGAAGAATATGCTCTGTCACAATAGAGCGAGAAAGAGCAAGACTTAATGCCTGACGGATATTCTGAGAGGCAAGATGGGGATGGTCTGTATTCAAATAGATCCAAAAAGAACGATCAATGGGATGCTGTCTTAACTCCTCTTTAAGAATCTGCACCTGCTCTCGACTGAGTGGGGAAAGGGGCGAACCTAACCAGTCGATCTCCCCTTTTTTATACGCTTCAAAAGCGACATTAGGATCAGGGATCATGACAAAATCTACCTGCTCTAATTTCACCTCTTTTCGGTTCCAAAAGTGGGGATTGGGTTTGAGTTGAATGAGATGATCTGACTCCCAACGATCCACATAAAAAGGGCCATTGAAACGAGTTGGTTTTTTCTCCCCATCGATAAGAGGTGCGCAAATCGGTTGAGCGAGAAGCTCTGCGAGGTAAGGAGACGGGTACTCCAATTCGATCTCCAATCTTTTTTCATCTAAAGCCTTCACCCCAATCTGATCGAGAGCGACTTCCCCTTTTTTTGCACGCTCCCCATTTTTGATCATGTAGAGAAGGTTAGACTGCATGCATCTAGAATTTGGAGAAAGGGCCTCTTTAAACCCTTGTTCATATTGATACGCAGTCACTGGAGTTCCATCTGACCAACAATTATCTCTTAAGATAAACGAATAGTGGAGTCGATCTTGAGAAATCTCTAAAGATTGGGCTCCAGCTAAACAGATCTTGCCGCGCTCATTAATCCGAGTCAACCCTTCAAAGAGCATTTTACTCGCCGAAATCCCTCTTAAGTAGACAAGGACATCGTGCGGATGAAGTGAAGGGAGATCCCCTTCTTGAAGATTAATTTTTAACACTTGCATAGAGCGTTTCTCCTCCACTTTCTGACACGCTGTAACCAAAACGAAGCCAGATAGCGTAAGGAAAAGTAGTTTTCTATGCAACAATTTAGACAATACTAAAAACATGATCTTTCTCCGATCAACATGAAATTTGACGATTTTGCATCAGAGCTTCAGCAATTACAAGATCAAAATCAACTGTGACCTTTATATTTTCTTCAGAACCCCTCACAACGCTCACGGGAAATCCGGCGTTTAAAAGAAGATGGCAGTCATCGCTCGCATTGCAAATCCCCTCTTGTTCTGCTTTGTTCTGCGCTTCAAGAAGCCAACTTAAGCGAAATGTCTGCGGGGTCTGCCCTCGTAAAAAATCTTCCCTATTGGGAATCGATTGCACCTTTTCCTTGCCTGGCGCAAAAACAAGCGTGTCCGCAGAAGGGATACACGTATCAACAGCCCCCCCAGCAATTACAGCGTGTAAATTTCTCTCCACGATTTCTTTTGTGACAAAAGGTCGCACTGCATCGTGAATCAAAACAAAATCGGGCATTGGAGAAAAAGCGGCCACTCCCAAAAAAGAGGACTTTTGCCTTGTCGCCCCCCCTTCCACCACACATACCCCCTCTTCCCCCCTCACCATCTCCATCCAATCAGGATGACACACAAGTACGATCTGATCAAAAAACCCCGTCTGCAAAAAAGTATGCAATGCATATCGATAAAGGGGCTTTCCTCCAAGCAGCGCAAACTGTTTGGGAACCTGACTACAGAAACGCTCCCCCCTTCCGCCCATCAAAAGGAGAGCTCCAACCTTATGACCATTAAACATGAGACGAAAGTCTATCAAAGGATTTGAGAAAAAAATAGCCCCTCATGTAACTTTTTCCCCATTTCCGCCTGAATAGCTCAGTTGGTAGAGCAGCGCATTCGTAATGCGAAGGTCATCGGTTCGATTCCGGTTTCAGGCAATTTGCCTTGCAAATTCCTGAAAGCAAGCAAACTGCTTTGCTTGCGTGCCGGAATCGAA
>DATECD010000040.1:0-8550 GCA_035287065.1 Chlamydiales bacterium
AATCTCTCGCACTCTTTCTGGCGTCAATCCTAGCTCATGAGCAAGCTCTTCAGGCGTTGGCTCGCGCCCCGTCTCCATCATCAACTTTTTTGCGCCGCGAAGCACTTTGTTGATCGTCTCGATCATGTGAACAGGGATGCGGATCGTTCTTGCTTGGTCAGCAATAGCTCGCGTGACCGCTTGCCGAATCCACCAGGTCGCATAAGTAGAAAACTTATATCCCCGTCTATACTCAAATTTTTCCACTGCCTTCATAAGGCCCATGTTCCCTTCCTGAATCAAGTCGAGGAAGGAGAGACCCCTATTGGTGTATTTTTTTGCAATGGAGATGACAAGGCGTAAGTTAGACTCCACCATCTCCCGTTTTGCTTCCTGGCTTTTATCCATCCAGCGCTGAAGCATCCGCACATCTTTTTTAAACTCATCAAGCGTGCGCCCTGCAGCAAGCTCTCTTTTATAAAGCTTGCGCTTCGCAGCTGAGAGTTTCATCGCTGCAAACTTATTTTTTTCAGCTCGAGGAGTCAGCTCCTGAATCTCTTTTTCTAACTGAAGGAACCGATCATAAGCAGTCAGGATCACCTCGCCAAAATCCTCGATGATATTATGACGGCAACAAAACCTTCGGAGGTAGGCTTGGGAACGAATGCGACATTTTTCTAGATCCTCCATCAACCGCGCGCGCTCTTCTTTCAGCAAGTTCGGATCGCGGCTTTGGACAAGATATCTTTCCAGCAGCTGATCTTCAGCTTTCATAAGGTCGCAAAGCTTAGGCAAGAGATTCAAATAAAGAGTTTTATCCGATACTTCTTTTTCAGCGATCAGCTTGTCAAACCGATCCTTTCCAGCGATCAGATGGTAGGCAATCGAGATTGCCTCGCGAATAGAATAGCGAAAACGCATGATGATTTTCTCGATCTGAATCTGCGCTTTTTCAATTCGCTTCGAGATCTCAACTTCCTCTTCTCGGGTCAAAAGAGGGACAGAACCCATCTCTTTAAGATACATCCGAACAGGATCATCAGAAGTCCCTTCCGTTCGCTTAGGAAGTCCTTCAAGCTCTTTCGCTTCCTTTTTTCGCTCTTTTTGCCTTTCGACTTCAGATTGATTGAGAACCTGAATATCCATTCCACTGAGATAGATCAACACTTGATCGATCTGTTCGGGAGAATCGAACGTCATGGGGAGGATATCGTTGATCTCCTCATATGTAAGGAACCCCTGCTCCTTCGCAATCGCGACTAATTCTTCGATCTTTTGTTGGTGCTGGGGATTACTAAAACTGGTGGTAGCGCTCATGTATCCTTAAGAATTAAAGAAAAATAAAGACAAAAAAATTTCTTTGAAGCAAGAGTCTCTTCCTGGCAATAATCATAGGCTTTTAACCATTTATTGCAATGCCACTCTTTGCTACAGACGGAAATGAAGTGATCTACGCAGCAGATGCTGATCCCAAAACGACCTATCTATGTTTGGGATGCAGCGCCCCTGTCCGAATCAGGAGAGGCCTTCACCGCCTGCCCCACTTCTACCATTTGCAAAGCGCAAAGCGGTGTCATCTCTACTCAAAATCAGAAGACCATTATATCCTACAACTCCAAATTTGTGAACTTTTTATCCCCTACAAACTAGAAGTTGAGCACCCCTTTTTCGATATTCAGCGGATTGCCGACCTAATCTGGGAAGAAAAAAAGATCATCTTCGAAATCCAATGCTCAAAGATCGAACCCCACGAGGCTAAACAAAGAATCATCGATTACCGAAAAGTTGGCTATGAGGTCGTCTGGCTCCTCGATGATCGAATCTTCAATAAAAAAATCTTGCGCCCATCAGAGGCTTTTTTAAGAGAGCAGACCTCCTATTTTTTCTCTTTTCACAGGGCTACCTTTAGCACCTTCTACGACCAGTGTGAAGTCCTCGCATATAAGAAACGGTTAAAAAAGGGGTATCGAAGTAAGGTCCATCTCCTCTCCCCAAAAAAAATCCCCGAAATTGAATGGCCCAAAACGTATCCCTCTCAAATCGAAAAACGGGCAAGCGCCGGGGTCTACTATTTTTGGGGTGATCTTCTCTTTCGAGCTCTTCAAGCAGCGCATTCTCCAACCCTTTCTTTTGCACTTACCCAGTGGAGAAATGAGGAAATTCGTTTAGAAAAACTGCATCGCCCCCCAAACCTTATTACTCTTTTTTTAACAAAATATATCGTAACCCCCTACCTCAAAAAATTAGATTGGATCTTGCTAGAGTTTTAAAAAAACTTTCTCCTTTACGAATTTAAGGAGGAGAGATTATACTTCTTCCATTGTCAAATTGAGAAAAGGGTATGGCCAACGACAAAAAGGAAAAAGAAAAACAAACAAAACGTCCCTCTGCTTTGAAAAGAGATTTACAAAGCGAGCGTCGACGTCTCCGCAATCGCTCATTTCGCTCCTCAGTGAGTACGGCGATTCGCTCCTTGAAAGATGCGCTTTCACAAAAGCAAGAAGCTCCCTCCATTCAAGAAAAGCTAAATACGCTTTACAGCATGGTGGATAAAGGGGTGAAAAAAGGGGTCTTTAAGCCAGGGAAAGGGGCCCGCACAAAGTCTCGCCTCTCTCTTCTTTGCACCAAGGCATAACGAGACTTCGTTACTCTCAATTTAAAGTAACCTCATGACCCATAAAACAGTGCTCATGGATTTTAGGTAACCGGGGCCCTGTTTCGGGGCTGGTTGCCTAAAATTTACGAGCAATTGCGAAGAAAATCTTTCGCTACGTCGGCAGGAGTTCTTTTGTAGATCGGATGTAGCGAAGCCTCTCGGTGTTTTTTTCCAAATTTTCTCTCCACAAGATTGCGAATAGCTGGGATATCATAGGGAAGAACATACTCTACACACTCATCAATCCCACTATTTACCCCCGTAGAAAAATGAGTGAAATAATCTTTAAGAGAACACCATTCTGTAGCAATCGTGGGGACACCGAAACGGACCGATTCTAAGTACGTATATCCAGGAAGCTCATAAAAAGCGGGATGAAGGTGAAGTCCTGCATGAGCAAATGCACTTAAAAGCATCTCTTTAGAAAGAATTTCTCCATTGGGCGTGGGGATCACTCTTAAAAGACCCTGCGAGTGAGAAGCATTCAAATGCTGAGAAATAAGTAAAGTAGGCCCTTTCCTCCACCGAAGGACTGCAGCGATAAAAAGCTGTTCATAGGTTGGATTACAAAAATCCATAGCAATAAAGACAAGGGGAATATCGAGGTCTTTTGTTGCAAGAAGAGTTGCAAGTTGATTTTTACGAGGTGAAAGCCTTCCCACCTGAAGAATATACTCTCCACTTTTCAAACCGGTGAAAGATAGGAATGAGTCGTCCGGAAACGTATCTAAAGCTCCTGTATGACCCGCAGCCCAATAGACAACTTTGGCTTTACATCCAGGAACATCTCGAAAAAGGGTCTTTTGTTCGTAATGAGAGTTGGCGATGATATGCTTTGCATTTTTTAGGAATTCATAGTTTTGAAGCGCAGAGAGAGGGCGAACTCGAGCAAAATAAAAGATGATATGGGGGCGCTCAAAAAGATCATCTAAGGAAAAAAGGACCACATCTTTCTTATTTCCTGAAAGAATAGAAGAGACATAGTAGTAAAAGCCAAAACTTGGGGCCGCATGCAAGAGATGGTCTTCATGAAATGCAATCACACCATACTCTTTTTGCATGAGTTGCATGAACGTCATCCCTGGCGTATGATCAACTGCAGTACTTGTAAAAAAAATTTGATCTGCAGAACACGCTTCAAAGTAGTCAGTTGTGATGAAAGCATCATGTCCAAAGCTCTTTAACCCTTCTTTTAGGTCTAAAAGAGCTTTAACATCACCTGCCCAGTTGCTGAAGTTGTTCGGACGAATGAAGGAAAAGCGCATCGCTCACTCTCTTTGTAAAATTCGACTCTGTTCGAACACTTGTGCGTATGATTTCTGATATAGTCTCTTTCGACCCACAAAGCCATAATTTCTTCCTTGCTCTTGTAATCGCAGTATAAAGCCCCTCTTTCCCAAAAGACTCACTTCCTTGAGGAAAAAGGGCAAATACCTCTTCATACTCACTCCCTTGGCTTTTATGGATAGATAAACAAAAGGCAATTTCATAAGGGGGCTCTGGAGAAAATGAGCGCATCTTTCCAGTTATTGGGTCGGGAAACCAGGTTGTGAGAATTTCTCTACCTTTCCCGATCAATATTCCGTTCATCCCATTGTAGATGCCCGTCCAAGAGTCATTCGCAATAGCCAAAATCGGAACTGCCCAATAGAGCTTTGAAGAGGATACCTTTTCAAAGAGAAAAGCATTTAAAGACTCAATTCCCTCTTTTCCTTTTCGAATAGGGCTCAAAATGCGTCTATGATGATAACTAGCTAAAGCTGCTTCAGGGTCTGGCATCTCCTCAGAAAAAAAAGGCTGCACCCATTCGAAAAGATCCTCTTTATTTAGTGAAGCAACCCAAGAGAGAGCCTTTTTCTCTTGAGATAACAATTGGAAAAAAGTTTCTGAATCCTTCATTTTAACTGCGTGAGCCATGCTTTGCAATTCTTGCTCTTCTGTTCGCATGCATTGATCCAAATAAGCGCCAAAAAGGTGGGCTATTTCAAGAAAAAGCGATCCTCCTTCAACAGGGGGAAGTTGATGAGGGTCGCCAATGAGCACCAAAAAAGTTTCCTCGCCAACCGATTCAAGAAGGTGAGCCATAAGAGAAATATCAATCATGGACGCTTCATCTACTAAGATGACATCCGCATCGATGGGTCGATGCGTAAACAATTTCTCTTGCCCGGGTGATAATTGGAGCAGGCGATGTAGAGTTGTTGCCTCCAAATGCTCAGATACTCCTCGCTTTTGAATTGCTGCATGGAGATGAGAGGCCGCTTTTCCTGTAGGAGCTGCGAGCATGATCCGTAGAGATCCCTTCTCAGAACGCTTTAATGCAGCACTCAAAAGCGCAATGAGATAGCTTGCCGTATAGGTTTTCCCACTACCGGGGCCGCCGCAAAGAACCAAAAATGAGCGAGAGGAAGCTTTGCAAATGGCATTTTTTTGCGCTGGTAACAAGGGGAGATTCTCAAGTTCTTTTTCAAATTTCTCTTTGTCAAGCCAGGTAGGGGAAGTTTGTGAGTACAATCTTTTTACTTCTTGGACAATGTGGGTTTCATAAACCCAGTTTCTCTGTATGTAATAGAATCCTTGGTGATGGACGACAGGTGTTTTTGGGAAAAGCTCTATCCCTTCTTCTAGAATGGATGCTGGCAATGTATCGATGGCTAAAGAGAGTTTTTCTTTTGACGCGCAAAGAGCCCCCTGTCTACTTGCAGCCATCAGTTTTGTTAACGCTATCCCTTTTTCACTTTCAGCTTCTTTACCAAGCAAATGCTCTGCAAAAAAGTGATCCAGAATGTTTATAGACGACATACCCCTCCCCCTCGGATAAAAAGGTAAAAAGCTCCTCCATAGATGTAAAGCCGCTTTACATTTGAAAAGGCTCTTTCTAAAGCCTCTTTGTAGATGCTTGCTTGGAGATAATAATCGTTAGAGTGCATCGCTGAAGTCATATCGAGATAGTCTCGATCGCTATTGCCGAGCCAATTTGTCTTCCAATCGACAAAATAGATCTTCTCTTTATGGAGGAAGACAAGGTCAATAAATCCAGTCAGATAGTGGGGTGATTCGGGAAAAAGAAACTGCATCTCAGTCTGAATTTGAGTGGGTTCAAGTTGGATTAAAGAAAAATCATCAAAGAGGGGAAAGTGGAGAGTTTTTTCTACCATTTCTTCAATTGCTTGAGTCCAAGGAATTAAAGAAGTAGCTTTCAGTTCCTCTTCAATAACAGCTTTCCGCAAATGCGCATCTTTCCAGGTTGGGGTAGAAGAAGAGAAAAGGATTTCAAAGATGCGATGGATAATAAGACCTGTTTCAACACCTGCTGGAAGTGTATGAGGAGTAAAAACGCCCTCTTTTTCTTCCTTAAGGTTCAAAGGGGTATTAAGAGATTTCTGAGCAAGCATTGTAAAAGAACGGATCAAAATAGGGGAGATGGGGGGTATGATGGGCAATTCTTCTTTTTGCTTCTCATTTGCCTTACGAACTGTAGGAGAGACTATAGGGAGCTCTTCAAAAGTCATATTGGTTTGGGTTTCAACAAACGTAGAGAAAGGCCCTTCTTGCTCTTCCACTTTTTGTATAAAGCGACAGATCAATGAATTTTTTCTTTGGGGATCAATTGGGATATAGAGGCGTTTTTTTGCACGGGTCATTGCCACGTAGAGCTGTCTAAATTTTTCTGCTTCAATTTCCTCATCTTCTGCTTCTTGTTGTCGCGCTGCGGCACCAAGCAAAAAGACTGCGTCGAATTCAAGGCCTTTACTGCCGTGAATTGTTAACACCTCAATTCCCCCATTTCTCCCATCCACCGGGCGAAATCCCCCTTCATCTACATCGAGCTCTCGAAATTCCTCTAAAAAGCGGAGGACTCCTTGAAAAGAAAAGCCATGGCGATTTTCCCATTGAAGAAGTTCTTCAACAATTCTCTTCATGTCTTGTTTCCACTCTTCAATCAAAAAGTTATCGAGTAGCTTTCGACATAAAGGAACTAGTCCTAAGGTCTGTAAGTCTTTCCTTGTTTCATCAGAAAGAAGGGGAACATAAGGGCCAAGGAGAACGATCCTTGCTCTTGCTGAATCTAAAGGAAAAGCAAGTGCAGAAAAAAGTTCATAAATTGCTTGAAAAGCTGTGGTTTTCCCCAAGGGAAGAGGGCTCTTTGCTCGCGCTGCAATGCCGTAGAGTTTTAAAATCTGAAGAACCCCTTCCATCTGAAAGCGATCTTTCACAAGAATTGCAAACGATGCAAATGAGTGCTTTTCTATTTTCTGCAATGCATAGAGGAGAAATTCCTCATCTGCCCCACCCATTAGAAAATGGATCGCCCCCTTTTCATCATCTAAAACTATTTCCCCTTTATTTCCTGGCTTTACAGCGGGACAGGGGATGATTTTTTTTAACTTTGGGAGGGGGAGCCACTCCCTTGTAAAAAGGGCATTTAGACAATCGATAAGAGCGGGCGAAGAGCGGAAATTTGTCTTTAAAGAAAAAATAGCCTTCTCACCAAGCTTTTCCTTCGCATCAAAATATGTATAGACATCTGCTTTGCGGAAGCGATAAATCGACTGTTTCGGGTCGCCAACTAAATAAAAAGCCAAGAGATTCGATGAGAAAAAAAGCGTTTGAAGAATATTCCATTGAATAGGATCTGTATCTTGAAATTCATCGATAATGACTGCTTTATATTTCTTTTGAACATTGGTAAAAAAAGATCTTCGGCATAATGCATTAAGCATCTTTTCGATGATCTGGTCGGGATTAGAAAGTTCTTCATCTTCTTCTCTCCAGCACTTTCGTAAAAGAGCGAGCATCTTTGCAGTATCTAAAGCGTCTTCTGCAATGAGTGCAAGCTGAGGCAATGTCTCATTCCAAAAGGTGGGATAATGAAGAGAGGAAGGCTTTTTTGCCTTTATTTTTTCGTTGTCTTGGCAAAGAAAAGAAAAAAGGGTTCCCTGCTCTGCAAGAAGAAGGGAAAAATCTTGTTTTGCTAAGGCAGAAACTTGGGAGATGAGATCTCCTTTCCCTTTTTTGTAACAAGGGGCAAGGAGTGCAAAATCTTCTTGCAACTTCTTTTCACTAAAGTCTAACCCTTGAAACACTTGAGAAAACCGTCTCTCAAGATCGATAAAGGGCGCCCCTGCAGCACTATTTTCAGAGTCCATTGCCCAAATCAATTCTTTCCAAGAAGCATTTTTTTTTAAAAGAAGGCGCGCCTGTTCTTTGGAAAGTAACGAGCCGCTAATTTTCTCTTCTAAAAAGCTTCTGATCTCTGCCACCTTTCGAGGGGGCTTCACTAAAGCATCTGGATCGGGTAAGGAAAAACTTAAACCCGCTTCTAAGGCAAATTCTTGCAGCATCCGATAACAAAACCCATGAATTGTAAAAATTTGCGCTCGATCAAATAGAGAAAGCGCGTCGCGTATCTTTTGTTTTGCCCTATCTTGATCCTCATAACTTTTGAGATATTCCCAGGGAAACTCCCCTTTTTCAAAGAAGAGCAGAACCTTTTGTAAATTGGAATGGATCCGCGCTTTTAAATCCCTTGCAGCAGCCCTTGTAAAGGTGATTGCTAAGATCTCTTCAAGCTCAATCTCTTTTTCCTCCAAAAGAAGGCGAGCAACAACATGTTCAATGGCAAATGTCTTCCCTGTCCCTGCAGATGCCTCCAAAAGATGGGGCCCCAAAATGGGGCAGTCGGCTTTTAAACAATCAAATGTCTCCATTTGCACCCCGCGTAGGATAAAGGAAAAGAAGAGGATGAAAAGAGGTTTGAATGAATGGGGCCCAATTTTTCCACCATTCTTCTGGTAGTGGAAGCTCCACTCTCCCTTTGACCCAATCGAAAAGAGGATCTTCAAAATAAAGGCTTTTTGGGACTTTTCTATTTCGCAAAAAAGGCTCTATCCATTCGTGCAAAAGAGGAGAGG
>DATECD010000041.1:0-5722 GCA_035287065.1 Chlamydiales bacterium
GAAAGTGATCAGCTTCCTGGACTTTGTTTAAGAACTGCATCGGGTGCTTATGCTACAACTTCACTTGTTCTCAATACAGCTAGTCAAGTCAGATCTCTTGCTAACACCGCTTTTTCTGAGAGAGAAGGAAATTCTTCTTTAAGAAATGGCAACGAGGAAGGCGGAGAGGTTTTGCTGTGTCGCAGTCATAAAATTCAAGAGCAGGACATGCGAAGAATGGCTGATAAAGTTAGACAAACTGAGCAGTTGCTCGCTGAAGCAGAAAGAAACAAAAATCAAGCCATCGAAAATTACAAAGAGATATTTGCCAAAACGCTTGATCATGCCGATGTGGAAATCAGACCAGGTATGGGAGTGACTATTCATAATCCGGGGAGTCTATGTACTTATGATGTCCCCGATCTGTTTCGGCTTAAAACAGAGGAGCAAAACGCATGTTCGGAGTATAACTTCAGGCTATTGCAATATGCGCAAGAGAAATCCCTCTATGGTAATATGCAGCGCACCTATTTTGAACAGCATAACGAGCGAGGGTTCTGGGGAGTTGCCTGGGATGGTGCCAAGTGGGCTTTCTGGGGTGTAATTGAGATATTTAATAAGAATTTTTAAGCCATAATATGATTTGATATTTAAATTTAGATTCGTTTAATATGCTCCGGCATGAGAGAGACTATTGTGCACTACATAGATAAACTTGGTTCGGCACTTGGGTTATTTGTTTATTTGACCATGTTTATATACGGACTCTTCCTGTTAGATAGGGAAAAATTTCCATTTAGATGGAGAAGAGTATGGGCAGTGCTCTTCTTGGACGTTGCATGGAATTTTTTTCTTCCTCACATTATTCATGGTGAGTCTATGCAAAGAGACACTGTAGGCTTCTATTTTTTTCTTTTTCATACTATTCATGGTGAGTCTATGCAAAGAGACACTGCAGATTTCTTAAATAGCCTCGAGCCAATAGTTAATGTATTGATTAATACAATCATCCTCATAATTGGTCTTTCTCTTTGGGATAAGGAAAAATTCCCATTTAGATGGAGAAGAGTATGGGGGGTATTCTTTTTGTATCTCGCATGTAGTCCCTTTCTGTTTCGTGCTGTTCAGCTGATTAAGACTTCTTAGGTCGGTAACGCAAGCGCGTTCACGTTCACGATTTCCCCCAAATTTTTAAGTAATTGCCAAAATATGATATTCCAGATCTGCTTCGACTTAAAGCAGAGGAACAAAATGCATGTTCGGAGTATAATTTTAGGCTATCGCAATATGCGCAAGAAAAATTTCTCTACGGCAGCATGCAACGCGCTTATTTTGAACAGCATAATGAGCGAGGGTTCTGGGGGATCGCTTGGGATGGAGCCAAGTGGGCTTTTTGGGGAGTTTTTGAGATATTTAATAAGAATTTTTAAGCCATAATATGATTTAATGCTTAAATTTAGATTCAGATTCGTTTATCAGGTGTCAATATGAGAGATACGATTGCGCATTGCATAGATAAACTTAGCCCAACAATGTTTGCATTTTTTTATTCAATGATATTCATATGCGGACTTTCTCATTTAGATAAGGAAAAATTCCCATTTAGTTGGAGAAAAGTATGGGGGGTATTCTTTTTGTATCTCGCATGTACTTTCTTTCTGTTTCGTGCTGTTCAGCTGATTAAGACTTCTTAGGTCGGTAACGCAAGCGCGTTCATGTGGACGATTTCCCTCAAATTTTTAAGTAATTGCCAAAAAGCGCCACATTCGGGTACTTGTTAGATGAGCTTTGAGGTGGTCCGAAACATTCTGATGGTTTGATGTTTAAGATCAAATTCGTTTAACATGTTTCGGCATGAGAGAACTCTTAAACGCATTTAGTCCGCAAATTTGGACATTTTTTTATTCAATGATATTCATATGCGGGCTTTCCCATTTAGATAAGGAAAAATTTCCGTTTAGTTGGAGAAAGGTGTGGGGAGTGTTCTTTTTGTGTCTCACATGGGGTTTCTTTTTGTCTTATACTATTCGTATAATTAAAAAATGTTGCTAAATAAACCAAGTTGTTAAAGCGTTGTGGATTGAACATTTCAACAACACTTCAGAAAACTCACTTGGTGGTATCCCAGTAAAAAGAATTTTCTAAAAATTGCCACATATGATTTTGTTTTATTCTGGTTTTGTGAAAAAATCGGAATTGTGAATCGGCTTGTCTTACGTTATTTTCAAGAAGATCCAAACTTTGAAGATGCGCTCATTTTAGGAGAGCAATCCAAAAAGAGTTGGGAGGCATGTGCAGCGCTTTGCCCCTCTTTGCCGAGGAGTTGGTTTGAGTTAAGCTGCCTTCCCGTTGAGGATCGGATCGATTTCACAAGGCAATTTTGGTTGAGGAATTTGCCATTTCATCCTCTTCTTTATAAGGGGATTGATCGTTTTTTTGATCGTCTCGACGATGTGGCACCTGTTCTTCTTTTAGATAAAGGGTGGAGCGCGCGCCTTCTTTACAGCTTAAGAGATGGGTCGACATTTTTTTGCGGCCATCCTCCAGCAAATACATCGGATCTGATCCAGCTTGAAGAAAGACTTCCTTTCCCTTTTCCTGCATCTTGGAAAGCGTTCATGAAGATTCATAACGGCTTTGGCAAATTGCTCGACACAGGGATTCTTTCTATTGATGAAGTGGAAAAAAAAAGGGTGCATATTTTGCAAATGGCAATGCGCAACACGATTCACTCTGCAGAAAAACGTGTCGATCCAGAAATCCTTTTTCCGTTTTACGAAGTGTCGGGATTGAATTCTTTTCACTGTTTTTTAGCAGGGTGGTTTCCAGAAGGTGAAATGGGGACTGTATATTTTTCTGGAATCGATTATACAATATCAGATACCGGCGTTCGCAGATCTCGCGAGACCGGCGCGACGGCTCGCTTTGGCGATTGGCTTATCTCATTTTTAGAAGGGACTGAGATGGTACCGTGAATAGAAAGTACCTTGTGCAACACTTTTTCGAGGAACATGGAAAGTATCTGGGGTTCCGTTTGATCGCAGGGGAAAAGGGCCTTTCTCGGAGAATTCAAACAGGTGAAGTGCAGCGCCCAGGCTTAAGTCTTGCTGGGTATTTGAAGGGATTCCAACCGAATCGCCTCCTTGTCATGGGAAGGCAAGAGGCAGAATATTTAAAAGATTGCGAGTCACATATCAAAAAATCAAGACTCGAAGCGATTTTGACAAAAGCAACGCCTGCTGTTGTGATTGCTCGAGGAGGGAAACCCTTAAAAGAACTCCTCTCTCTTTGCAATGAGAATGGGATCCCTGTTTTTTCTTCCCATTTTTCTGCAACAGCACTTTTAAGCGAGATCAGTTTTTTTCTTCTCGAAGAGTTTTGCCCCACTGTCACATTGCATGGCGTTTTGGTTGAAGTTTTTGGAATTGGAATGATCATTCAAGGGGAGTCTTCTATCGGTAAAAGCGAAGCGGCTTTGGGACTGATCGAGCGGGGACATCGCTTGGTTTCTGATGATGTCATTCGAGTGAAGAGAAAAGAAAAATCATCTTTAGTTGGAGTAGGTCCTGAACTTACGCGTCATCTTATGGAGATACGGGGCATCGGGATCATCAATGTGGCAAATCTTTATGGCGCTGTTTGCGTGCGCCCTGATAAAGATATTGATATTGTTGTAAAATTAGAAGCGTGGGACGATCAACACTTTTACGACAGAGTTGGGCTCGATGAGAAGTTCATCGATATTTTGGGTTTGAGTGTTCCTTTCCATCTTCTTCCAGTGAAACCTGGACGAGATGTGGTGCTTTTGTTAGAAACAATTGCGCTCAACCACCGTTTGAAAGAGATGGGATACAATTCTGCCAAAGAGTTCAATGCGAAACTGTTAGAGAGAATCTTGGGAAAGAGAAGGAGTCTTGGTGAAGCTCGTCCGTAAAATCAAAGTGAAAAACGCCCTGGGCCTACATACTCGACCTGCTGCTGCTATCGTGAAGCTTTTACAATTGCAAAAGTCTTCAGTCTCTTTTACTTATAAAGAGGAGACGGTCAATGCGCGAAGCATCATGAGCATTTTGATGCTTGCAGCAAAGAAAAATACGCAGCTTACTGTGACTGTAGAAGGTGAAGATGCTGAAGTGACGATGAGTCGATTGTCTTTAGCCTTTGAACAGGAGTTTGGAGAAAAGTAAGGGGAATGCAGAAGCAAATGCACTGTCATGAGGTGATCTTAAGGGGACTTCCCATCAGTAAAGGGGTGGGGATCGGTTTCCCTATCTTTTTCTCTTTTTTTGAAGAAGAGGTGCCCGATTCTCCTCTTTCTCATCGAGAAGTCGAAGAGGAGGTGGGACGGTATCGTAGAGCTTTAGACTTAAGTCGCCAAGATTTAGAGAGGTTGCAGAAACTCTCTCATCATGAGCGCGCTCCTGAAGTAGCAGCTATTTTGGGAACGCATCTGGAGATGATAGAAGATCCCCTGATCACGCAAGAAGTTGAAGAGAGGATTCGTTTAAAGCAACGGAAGACGGAATCGATTTTTCAGCATCTGATTGCTGAGTACCAAAATCGCTTTACCGTATTGCAAGATAGTTATTTTCGGGAAAGAGTCCGAGATATTGTCGATCTTTCGCGCAGGATCTTAAGCCATCTTCGCCAAGGGCCCCATTCGAAGATGATGGAGATGACGCATAATTCGGTGATCTTGGCTCATGAGCTTGTCCCGTCAGAGACAATTGAAGCCAACGCCTCATTAGTCAGCGGCTTTGTCACAGCAGCAGGAGGGCTTACTTCCCATGCAGCAATCATTGCTCGCGCTAAAGGGATCCCTTACGTTGCCAATATCGATATCAAATTCTTAAAGCGCGTTGAGTTCCAATCGGTCATTGTTGATGGTTCAGAAGGTCTTGTGATCGTCAACCCCACCTTGCAAACCTTAAAAAAGTATCAAGAGATTAAGAAAAGCTATTTGGAGAGAGATCGCCTTCTACAAAGTGAGACTCATCTTAAAGGAGAGACGATCGATGGTTATGAGATTCAAGTCTTTGCTAATTTGGAGTATCCCAAGGAGGTGGATCTCTCTTTAAAAATGGGAGCTTCAGGAGTTGGCCTTTTCCGTTCGGAGTATCTTTTTTTAGCGCGTAAGGCATTCCCTTCAGAAGAGGAGCAATTTACAATCTATTGCCAAATGATTGAAGCTTTGAAAGGAAAACCCCTTGTTGTCCGCGTTTTCGATGTGGGTGGAGAGAAGAAGGGCGATCTTCCAGAGAGCGCTCGTGATGCGAAGTATTTTCTCCCAATTGGACGTGAGGTAAATCCTGCTCTTGGCTGTCGGGCGATCCGGTTTCTTCTCCGCTATCCCGAACTTCTTGAAGAGCAGCTCTCTGCAATTTTAAGAGCGAGCCATTACGGAGACATCCAAATCCTCATTCCGATGGTTTCCGATCTTTCTGAGATACGCAAGGTCCGCTCTTTAATCAATCAAGTCCGCGATAAACTTCATCGTCAAGGGATCCCCACAGCTCCAACCACCCCCCTTGGCTCCATGATTGAAGTTCCCTCTTCTGCGATCCTCGCCGACGCCATTGCTGACGAAGTCGACTTTCTCTCCATTGGCACAAATGACCTCATTCAATATCTTCTTGCCGCCGACCGCATGAACCCCCACACCTCCTCCCTCTACTCTTTTGCTCATCCAAGCGTCCTTCGCCTCATTCACTCCATCGTCACCGCCGCTAACAACGCCCGCAAG
>DATECD010000042.1:0-3041 GCA_035287065.1 Chlamydiales bacterium
CTTTTTTTGCACTATTATAGCTCAAAATCTGCAAAAGACTCGTTCTCGTATGAAATTCTCCAAGGATATATTGCAGCAATTTGTTGAGATTTCATGGAAAGTGATCTCTATGACGCCTATCATGATAAAACCACGAGTTCAATTTCGCTTCCATTTTGGTGGCCCATAAAAATAGAAAATAAGCTCAGGAGGTGATAAGAAATATGTTTGAGATACAGATATTAGTTAAATAAAGCAGCTCCAGCACAGAGAGTCTTGTTTTACTCAATTAAAATTATTTATTACTTTCCTTCAAATGAAAATGACAAATTTCAGGAGAAGCCTAATTTTTTCACTATAGAATTATTCCTGACCCATAATTGCTGATCAACATCTCCTCAAAACGAGCGTTTGGATTCTCCCTGGCTAGAGTGCGCAGATGAGTGGAAAGAGATTCAGCGCATCAAGCAAAAACTGAAAGAGCGAGAAGAACAGTGTCGAGAAACTCTGATTGCTCTTACTGAAAATGGGTCTTCACAAGGAGGGGGAATTCGCGTCACCCAATACTCTCGAAAAGGACGGATTGCTTATGATAAGATCCCCTTGCTTAAAGAGATGAATCTGGAGTCCTATCGTCAGAAAACAGTTCAAGCTTGGAAGATCACAGCGGTATAGTGGCTTTGTCTTTTTTTAAGGAGTTTCTCATCTCTGAAACATTAGCTGCTTAAAGTCCGATCAAAAAAATTTCTTCGCTTAAGAAATTCATGTTTAGTACAATCTGACCATAACATAAAAAATTAAGAAATACTTGTGGTATTTTCATGATATGGCAGCGCTTGTTTTTCTTCTTCTTTCTCATTCCTAGTCTCATCTATGGCCTTAACGAAAGCGAATGCACAACCATTAGAAATAATGCGATCGCTCAGTGGAACCGACATGAGGAGCTGATTCAGCAGTTTAATCAAGTGGGGCAAACTGAACAAGGCCTTAAGCTTTTAAGAGAGTCGCTTGACTGCTGCAGGACAGCTCTTTCCTTCTTAGATGCTATCCTGAAAGATATTGCAAACAAATCTAAAGAGAAGCGGAAAGAAGTTTGGCGCGTCAATATAAAAAAGGCGTGCAAGAAAGACAGGAAGACAATTAACTGTAAAATACCTGAGATCGAAAAGGGAATCAGTACTGTTTTATCCTCAATTGCCTTTGACAGCGCCAAAGCTCTTTACGAAAAGAGCCTAGAAAAGGCAGAGGAAGCAAACAGCAAAAAAGAAGCCTCTTCTACTCGGACCCTTTCTAATAGTGATACCATTGTTACTTTCCTGCAAGGAGTTGCAAAACTCTATAGAGAAGCAGAAACCCTCTGTCAAAAGGCAATCACTACTTTAACCGCAGCTCCAACGTATAACAAAGCCAATGAAACAGTTCTTTTACAAACGCTTGAGGCATATAAGAAAGCAGCCAGCGCTCATGAAAAAGAAGCGCTAGAGTGGCCTGAAACGGTATTAGCCCAGAAAGCATCACTCCAAGAGCGACTAAATGCCTTATTACAAGACTCTGAGCTTTTTGAAGAAAAAGGGTTAAAGCGCAGCAGTTATGAACTTGAAATACAAGCGCTTCCTATTTTAGAAACGCTTATTCAAAACAGCGAAGGAGAAGAAAAAGAGATCCTCGAAAATAGACTTAAAGGATTGCAAAGCAGCACAGCTCTTTTTGAAAAGCACGCAGATCAAAATAGGCTGACGGAAACAAGTCTTTCACTATCTCCGGAGGAATTTAAGGCAAGGGAAGACGAAAGGCGAAACATTTTCTTTAAAAACGATTTTTCCTCTGATCCAACCCTCTTTTTTCAAAACTTCATCCATCAAACGCTAAAACCTGCTGTCATTGCTTTAGATGGCCCATGCGAAAAAGGGGCAAACGAATATGCTTTATATCTCGATCAGTTCTACCGATTTCTATTGGAAACGGAAGATCCTATTAAAGCGCTCAATGTCAAAGTCTATAAACAAGGAGACCTTGTCCACGAAGAGAAAATTTCCCTTCCTGTCAAAGGCTCCCTAGCGTGGCACTCCTATTTATTAAAAGAAGGGTCCCTATTTATTCCCGAAGCAAGCCTTGAAAAAGAATTTGGACTGAAGCTCCACTTCAGCTATATCAGCGATCCAAAATGCCACTCACTTCTCCTTTCTCAAAAAGCAAGTGATCCCCAGTATCACTTTGCCTTTTCTATAGAAGGGAAAGATCCTCTTTATACATGCCACTTCCTTGCTTCACCTCCTTGGCAGTTAGATGCTCTTCGTAGACCTAGAGCGGAAAACCCAAATCGCATTCCTTACAAAAACACCCAATTCTGCAGCTTTACTTCAAACCCTGAAGGGGGTAAACACCTAGAGGAAAGTTATCCTACCCTTAATGAATTTGTCGAATCTCTCAAAAAAGATCCTCTAGCCCTTGCTGCCCACGTCCAAAATGAAATTGCTCTTGTTGAGCCTTATTGCAAACAAGAAGTAGGGGTTTTTCAGGCGCCTGGAATTCAGAGGAATGCTCTTAGGGTTTACTTAGAGGGGCAAGGCTCCCCTTGGGAACAATGCCAACTTCTCATATATTTCCTCCGAAAAGCAGGGTATAGAGCCCTGTATGCCATGGGAAACCCTTGCTCTCTTCCCAAAGAAACAGTCGAAAATATGCTTCTCTGCTCTCTCCTTGATGGAGAAGAAGAAGGACATTTGAATTACCCATGGGTTGTTTTCTTCGATGGAAGTCAGTGGGTTTCTCTTTTTCCATGGCTCAAAGAGATCCAAATAAATGAAGGCTTTGATGTCTATCACTTCTTCCCCGAAGAGTTTGCAAGTGCAGATCGGTGGATTTTACGCTATCTAAAAGGAGACGAAAGGATTTTAAAGCACACCCATCCCGACGGAGATGACAGCGCAGCTAAGCTCTTCGCCCTTTTTGCGGAGGAACACCTAAGAAAACAAGGCCTTTCCCTAGACGATGTTGGGATCCATTGCACTCAGCTGAAAAGGCAATTTGCTTCCTTCGAAGACTTTCCATCCCCAAAGATT
>DATECD010000043.1:0-2274 GCA_035287065.1 Chlamydiales bacterium
TTCGAGTTGCCTTTTATCCCGATCCGACAGATGCAGTTGCCCTTGCTGAAGGAATTGAGAGATGGGAGATCACTCTTTTTTGCGCGCCGCCGAGTTTTTTAAAGGCAGTTTTTGCTGTTGCTAAAGAGACCCAATTTCGGACTGTGCGCTATTTTATCTGCGGAGCTGAAAAAACGCCTCGTGAGTTGATCGAACGCGTGGAACAGTTAAAGACCAGTGCAAAGATCATCGAAGGTTACGGAATTACAGAGTGCGCTCCAATTCTCACGTTAACAAGGCCAGGTCTTCCCCACATAGGTGTGGGTCAACTGATCCCAGATATTGCGATCCGGGTGATCCATCCGGAGACTTTAGAACCCATTCCAGAAGATACAGATGGGGAAATCTGTGTCATGGGTCCAAATGTTTTTTCTGGCTACTTAGATCCCAAGACGAAGGATCCTTTTATTGTACTGGATGGGAAAAAATGGTATCGAACAGGAGATATTGGGCATCTCGATGCGAATTTCAATCTTATTCTTTCAGGAAGGTTGAAACGCTTCACAAAGCTCGGCGGAGAGATGATCAGCTTAGGAGCGATTGAAGAAGTGTTGGTAGAGCAGCTTTCTAAAAAAGGGAGGATAGTAACAGATCTTCCTTCTCTTGCACTTATTGCAGATGAGCGGCAAGAGGGAAAGCCTCAACTCATCCTTTTTTCTACTACCTTCCTCGATAAAGAAGAAGCTAATGATCTTCTTAAAGAAGCTGGATTTAGTCGGCTTGCTAAGATTGGATCAGTCCGAAGAATTGAAGAGATCCCCCTTATGGGAACAGGTAAGACCGATTACCGCAAGCTACAGTCCTATTTGCAAGAAAATTCATGAAAGAGATCAGACTTTACAATAGTGAAACAAGACAAAAAGAACTTGCCATCTTTGAAAAAAAAGGGGTTGTTCGCATCTACATTTGCGGGCCGACGATTTACGATTTTGCCCATATCGGCAATTTCCGCACCTATCTTTTTGAAGACCTTTTGCGAAGAACACTGAAATTTTTCGGCTATCAGGTGATTGAAACGATGAACATCACCGATGTCGATGATAAGACAATCCGAGGGGCTACAGAAAAGAAGGTAAAGCTAAAAGAATTTACCGATCCTTTTCGAAAAGCTTTTTTCGAGGATCTAAAAACACTACATATTGAACCTGTTGAACATTACCTTGATGCAACAGATTATATCCCTGAGATGATTCGGCTGATTGAGATCCTTTTAGAAAAAGGGGTTGCGTATCAATCTCCCAATGGGAGTGTCTATTTCAACATTCGTCAATTTCCTTCCTATGGAAGACTTGCCCACTTGCAGCTTGAACCTGAAAAAAGCATAGAGGGGCATGAAGCGGATGAGTATGGGAAGGAGAACGTCTCTGACTTTGTTCTTTGGAAAGCATACGATCCTGAACGCGATGGGGTGATCTATTGGGAGAGCCCTTTTGGGAAAGGGCGGCCGGGATGGCATATTGAGTGCTCTGCGATGGCGATGAAATCTTTGGGTGAGACAATCGATATTCATTGTGGCGGCATCGATAACCTTTTTCCTCACCATGAAAATGAGATTGCTCAATCTGAATGCTGCACTGGGAAACGATTTGTTCGTTACTGGCTACACTCTGAGCACCTTTTAGTCAATCATCAGAAGATGTCCAAATCGCTTGGCAATTTCTACACACTGCGCGATCTTTTAAAGAAGGGATATCAGGGAATGGAGGTGCGGTTCCATCTCCTTTCCAGCCACTACCGTACGCAGCTCAACTTTACATTCCAGGGGATGGATGCTGCACGAGCAAGCCTTGCTCGTATGAAGGCCTTTGCCCTCCGTTTACAGGAGATTTCTCAAGGAAGTGTTGATGAATCAAGAGGGGTGGATGAAGCTTTGAAGCGAGCCGATCTTGCCTTTCAAGAAAGCCTTGCAGATGATCTCAATATTTCAGCTGCATTAGGGGCTGTTTTTGACTTGATTCGAGAAGTGAATGTGTTAGCGGATGAGGGGAAAGTGGGGCGTGAAGGGGCAATCGCAACGCTTTCCAAATGGGGAGAGTGGAATCAAGTTCTTGGTTTCCTCCCACAAGGTCAAAGGGAAGAGGCTATTCCTGAAGAATTATCCCAGCTTCTTCAAGAAAGAGAAGAGGCGAGAAAGTCTCGGAACTTTTCTTTAAGCGATCAACTCCGAGAGACAATTGAGGAGAAAGGGTACCTTGTTGAAGATACCCCATCTGGCGCTCGTTTAAAGAAAAAATA